>NZ_JALVTW010000001.1 GCF_027023985.1 Persephonella sp.
TATGTATATAATAAGTTTAAATCTACATATTTTCAATATAAAGTTATATGTATTTAACAAATTCTTGGTAGCAGTTCTCCGGCCGGTGGTTCCATTATTCTTTTTGAGCCGTAAGGGGATTTCAGGATCACTTTTCCTTTGTAGTCGGAAATTGCTTTTCCGATTATTTGGGCGTCTTTTCCAAGTTCATTGTTTTTCATAACTTCTGAGGCTTTTTCAGCTTCATTTTCTGGAACAGCTAATATAAGTTTTCCTTCATTTGCAAGTGTATAAGGTTCGAGCCCAAGGAGTTCACAAAGTCCTTGAATTTCATCTTTTACAGGGATTTTTTCTTCTTCTATTTCTATTCCGATATTTGACTGTTCTGCCCATTCGTTTAAAACGGCAGAAAGTCCTCCTCTTGTAGGGTCTCTCATTGCTTTTATAGTTATTCCAGAATTTATTAAATCTTCTACCAGTGGCCATAAAGAAGCACAATCAGAAGATATATTTCCTTCAAGCTCTATCCCTTCCCTTTGAGCCATTATACAGGCTCCATGGTCTCCAATTGTTCCAGAAACTAAAATAACATCTCCTTCTTCTATGTTATGGGCTGAAATCCCTTCATAAACTATCTCTCCAATTCCTGTTGTGTTTATGAAAATTTTATCTGCGGAACCTTTTGGAACTACTTTTGTATCCCCTGTGACTATCTGCACTCCTGTTTTTTTCATTTCATCTGCCATTGATTTGACGATTTCTTCTAATTCTTCAAATGGCAACCCTTCTTCAATAATAAATGAACAGCTTAAATATTTTGGTTTTGCTCCCATCATTGCAAGGTCATTTACCGTTCCGGCAATGGCAAGCTTTCCTATGTTTCCACCTTTAAAGAAAATAGGTGATACCGTGAAACTGTCTGTAGTAAATGCAAGTTTTGAGTTTAGGTCTAAAACTGCTGCATCTTCCATTTTTTCTAAAATTGGATTTGAAAAGTATTTAAAGAACAGCTCTTTAATTAGTTTTTGTGTTTCCTCTCCACCACCACCATGGGATAAAAGTATCTGTTTCATAGTTTATACCTCTTTATATCTTATAGCTTTCAATATAGCTTCTTTAGAAAGTTGAGGATAGTTTTCTAAAATGTTATCTATAGTTTCACTAGCTGATAAAAAGTCTAAAATCAGATAGACAGGAATTCTTGTTCCTTTAAAAACTGGTTTTTCACCAAAAATATTTGGATTTCTTTCTATATATTTATATTTCATCTTCTTCTCTCAAATGGATTTATTATTACCATTTTATTTTCAATTATCTGTTTATGCTGCATATCTTCACTATATAGAATCTCACAATTATTTTCTAAAGCCGTTGAAATAATTAGAGAATCATACATAACTATATTTATACTTATGTCTAATTAAATGTGCTTTTTTAATGGTTTCTATTTCAAATTGAGTTACATCTACTATTGTCAAAATTTCATCTATAACATTTAGTGCATTTTGATAATCCAATTTGAATTTTTTGTATAAAATATTGGATAACTCATTAATGACTTGAGTAGATATCAAACAATTTTCTTCTAATAATATTTTATTTGCAATTATTCTTTTATCTTGTTCATCTTCCGAAAATGCATAAATCAAAATATTCGTGTCTAAAAAAACATATTCCATTTATCTACTCTCAGCTTCTTCTCTATCAAACTTAAAATTTTTTGTTTTAAGCCTTAATGAGAATAAGAAACCTTTTTCCTTCTTTTTTAATTCTTCTTTTAATTTTTTCAATCCTTCTTTTGTATTTTTCGCCTTTATTTTTAAATTTATGTCTTCATCAACTTCTATAATTATTTTTCCCATGATCTGGTCTCCTTAGTCCAAATTTTCCTAAGTTAAATATATTAAACCAGTTCTAACTTTCCATATTTGTAATAGGCTGCACAGGCTCCTTCTGAAGATACCATGCAAGAACCAAGTGGATTTTGAGGTGTGCAGGCAGTTCCGAAGACTTTGCAGTTGTAAGGTTTGGCTACACCTTTTAAAATATCTCCACATATGCATAGCTTGTGGTCGTCTATTGGTTCGTTAGGAAGAATATCAGCAAAAACTTTTTCTGCGTCTAAATCTGAATATTTATCTTTTAGCTTTAATGCTGAATATGGAATATCTCCAATTCCTCTCCATCTAAATTTTTCTCTGGGTTCCATATATTTATTTATCATTTCTTGAGCTTTTGTATTTCCTTCCCAAGTTACAGCCCTTTTATACTGGATTTCTACTTCTCTTCTATTTTCTTTAAACTGTCTAATAATCCAGAGGATACTTTCCATAATATCCACAGGCTCAAACCCTGCCACGACAACAGGTGTATTATATAAATCAACAAGTTCTTTATAAATTTTTGCTCCTGCTATCACAGATACATGGGAAGGGCCTATGAAAGCATCTATTTCCGCCTCACCACTATCCATTATTGCTTTTACAGGAGGTGGAACAAGGACATGATTTATGTGAAAGTAGATATTTTTTATGTTCTCTTGAATAACTTTTTCTATAAGTGCAGCTGTCATTGGAGTTGTGGTTTCAAAACCAATTGCAAAATATATAACGTTTTTATCTGGATTTTCTTCTGCTATTTTTAGTATGTCAAATGGTGCATAAACCATTTTTACATTTTTTCCTTTTGCCCTTTCTTTTTGAAGTGAACTTTTTGAACCCGGAACTCTAATCATGTCTCCAAGAGTTGCGATAATATTGTTTTCGTCTTGTGCCAGTGCTATGGCATGGTCTATTCTTTCTTTTGGCATTATACAGACAGGACAACCGGGACCATGAATAAAGTCTATTTCTTCAGGTAATAGCTGTTTTAAACCGTATTTCATTATAGTATGTGTATGCCCTCCACAAACTTCCATTATGTTTAACGGTCTGTCTGCTTCTTTTTTGATTAACTTTGCTAAAGCTTGAATTCTTTTTGAGTCTCTAAAGTCTTTTAAGTAATCTACATTTGGCATGATTATACCTCACTTGTTTTATATACGAGATAATAAACACTCAGCCTTTATATAATTAAGTTCTTCCTCTAAATTCTTTAATCCTATTTCATTAGATCTATATTTCTTTTGCTGTCTGCCATCAAATTCAGTTATAACTTCTAAAGTTATATTCTGCGAATTTAAGAATATATATATATAAAACTCTTTAATACAGTTCAGCCTAAGAGACAAAAATAAATCATCTCCATTGTTACTATTGTTATTACTTAAGTTTATGTTGGATAGAATATTTAAATCCTCAAAAATTTTTTCTATAATTTTGATTACTTCATCTTTCATTGTTGAAATCTCTCTTTAAATCCTATTTTGATTTCCTTCAAAGTGGCAGTTTACTGCATCTTTTATATTTTTATCTTCTCTTCTATATTTTCTGGAGCCTCTATAATAATTCTTCCCATTTACCCAACCTACCTTTACAAATTTTCCTCTTCTTCTATATGTTTTATAATTTCCTCATAAACTTTTATACTTTCAAGGGCATCTTCTTCGCTCATTTTTGTCATTGCGTATCCTACATGGATTAGAACGTAGTCACCTATTTCGACAGGTTCAGGCATAAGGTCTAAAGATACTTTTCTTTTAACTCCCATTGTGTCAACAATTGCGTAGTTATCAGGAAGTATTTCAACAATCTTTGATGGTATTGATAAACACATCCTTATCCTCTCTGAATGAATTATTATTCATTAATTTATCATTGTTAAAAAAAATACTCAATTAAATTTGGCAATTTTCAATTTTCACAAAAACGCTCCTCCAAAAGCTAAATTCTGCTTGTCCATAGGCAGTTTTTTGTTTCTAAGCAAACTATAGTTCCCTGAAAAATGGGGAAGGAGTTTTCCTGTTAATACTGGATTTGTGAATATGTCCCCTGTGATGGCTACATTGTTTAATTTAAGTTTGTATAAAATTGAACTGCTTTCCTTTTCTATCCATTCTTTGAAGCCTTCTATTACTGAGAATGCAAGCATTTTGTTATCTGTATCTGCCAGTTTAAATGATAACGTGGAATGGATAATTTTTCTCCAATCTAAATAAAATTCCTCATTTATTTCCTCTAAAAAGTAGTCAATTCTAAGTCCTCTTTTAGCCTCAAATGATAAAGCCTCTTTTAAAAGTGCCTGATAAGGTTGGTCAAAATATGATGGTTCTTTGTTAAAAATTCCCAGAAGATACGAAATCACATTAAAAATTGCTGTTATACTGCTTTTTTCTTGATAGTTTTGAGAAGATATTTTCCCTGAAAATTGTGGAAATCTTCCTCTCCATCTATCAATAAGTCTCTTTGCCTCTTCAGAACTCTTTTCTATCTCTTCTAACACCCATAAAGCAGTGTCTCTCAGATTGTCATATATGCGGATAGGCAGAACCTTTATTAAAGGATTTACAGTTTTGTTTTTGTAAATAGCTACCATGTCTTCATTTGAATAAGAAGAAAAATAAAAACATAACGCCTTTTCTGAAAGTTTATTATTTTCTGCTAAAACAGATAAAATAGCTCCTTCATATTTCTTAAAAGTTTTTTTCTCTTTATAAGGAATATCTATATTTTCATCAATTCCTTCTAAAATATTTAAACTATTTATTTCATCCACAAAATCTTTTAGCTGGAATATCAGTTTTTCTTTTTTATCTATTAAATACTCTCCATTTCCAAGATCAAAGGCTATATAATCTTCAGTTATCGCAATATTGCCTGTAGATTTTGTCTTTATTATCTCAGGTAAAATACCTTTTTCTCCTTCTTTTATAAATATTTCTCCGTTTATAAGAACTATTTTCGTTTCTTTTTGCTTATTTATCACAGGAAGGTCAGCATTTAGCTCAAAATCTGTTATTGCTTTCTGAAAATCTTCTGTTAAAAAAGCATAAAAGATATAGTCTATTTCTTCTTCTTTTAAATGATTTGCTAAAAGTAGTAGTATAGGTTCATCTGGGAATTTTATTTTTCCATATCCAAGGTCTGGGAATAACAGCTCTTTTTCTGGTAGTTCTTTAAATGGGAGTAGAACAACTGGCTTTTCCTGTGAGGCAAGTGTTTTTAGTTCTGGTTGGTCTATATGGAAGTATCTTGAAAGGTTTTGAGGATTAGATATTAGTAGGTTTAAAGGCTTTTCTCCAAGGTCTAAAAACTGTCTTACCTTTGATATGTTTTCTTCTGTTGGAATTCCTGCAACGATTTCTCCTGCGGTTGTATAAATTCTAAGCAAATTTCCTTTTTTTATAACCCCTGCTGCTGTTCTTACGGCTCCCACTGTTTTTTCATTATCAAATCCGTATCTTTCATTTTCTCCTTTTTTTAGATAAATAGGAGTTAAACAGTTATGGCAGGCTGTTAGTGGATATTTGTGTCTAAAACTTTTTTCGTCGTTGAATTCTTTTTCGCAATCTTCACACATTTTAAAAAATTTAAAAACTGTTTTTTCCCGTGTAAATGGATATTCATACAGATACGAGTAATGGCTGCCACAGTAATTGCAGGATATAAACGGAAAATAAAATCTCCTGTTTGATATATCCAGTAGCTCCTTTGTGCATGTTGGACAGAGAGAGAGATTTTTAGGAAGTATGTTTATATCTCCTTTTATATGAAAAAGTCTGTCTTCTCTTTCAAAGTTTTCCAGTGGATATGTTTTGGCTTCAGACATAAAAATTGAGTAAGGAAGCTTTTCTCCAAGCTCAGAGTAAAATTTTTCTATATCTTTATGACTACCTGAAACATATATATAAACTGTGTCTTTTTTTCTTTCTACAAATCCATTAATACCTATTTTTTTACCAATTTTATAAATCAGGTCTATTATGTGATCGTTTCCAGAGTAGTAATCAAAAACTGTTTTTAACTTTAGCTGCTCCATTGTTTCCATCTAAAACTCCTGAATTCTTTTTTCTGATAGTTCTCCGTTGTATGAACCAAAATGTTTTTTGACAACTTCTTTTAAGGGTATCTCGTTAACCTTTTCATATTTTACGCCTATTCTATCTAACTCTTTAAAAATCTGGGCAATGGCTGTTTTGAAAGGAGTTCCTTCAAGAGTTTGTGTTAAACCTATCTCTGAAGCACAGATATTCTCTGGAATTATTCCTATAACAACGGTATCTGCCATTTTCCCTGTAAGTGGAGTTAGTTCTATCATCTGGAGAACTTCTACTTCATGGGCTGTTTGATGGTATGATGCAATTCCTGAAAGTTGTTCAGGAGATAGTCTAAAAACACTTCCCGGTTTGTCGTTTATAGAGATTGTATCTATGAGGATTATATGGTCGTATTCATGGAGATAAGACATAAGACCAAAACCCAGTGTACCTGCATCTATAAGGTCTATTTTAGGCTCAAATCTGTAGTTTTCCTGCAGATATTTAATTATAAAAACTCCTATTCCTTCATCCTTGAACAAAACATTTCCGACGCCAACTATTCCGATTTTTTTCATGATATTCCTTTATTCAAAATTTTTTCTTCTATGAGAAGATAGATTTCAGCGCAGCTTTTGGGGTCATTAATATCAAAAGTTCCCAACTTTTTTGCGTTCTCAATTGCTGAATATAGATTTTCAATTAAAAAAGTTTTAATTTCTTCGTTAAATTTTCCTTTCTTATAATTCTGAAAGGGTTTTATCTTTATCTCTTTCTTCCTATTGACCAGAATAATTTCTTCTTTCTTTAAATCTTCCTCACACTCTCCACAAGATGTATAACTTTTATCTCTATATTTAAGATGTAAAAGAAACCAAAATTCTATACAGGGATTATTTACAAGTAGTTTTATATCTTTTATGTTCTTTGCATTGTTCCAAAAATTTTCAAATCTTCTTCTTTCGTTAATATCATTGTTAAAATGGTCAAAATCTATAATCCAGTAAATTGGTGATATTCCAACTTCCTTTAATTTGGATTTAATCTCTTTTAAAGTCCTATCAAGGTTTTGAGGTTCTTTGGGAAATTCTGGTTCAATTTTTATGTTAATTTTGTCTCTAAATTTGCTTTTTAAAAAATTTATATATTCCTCTTCAGTTTCTCCTTCTATATACACAAGAATAACATCTTTCAGTTCCCTGTTTTTTTTCTTTCTTCTTGCCACAATTATTCCTCTACTCTGTATGTTTTTACATAAGGAACAGCTCCTAATTTACCCATTTTATAAGCGTTATAAATAGAATGTTCTTTTCTTAGTTTATCTGTTTTAAAGTCTGCAAGAGAATATAAATCTGTGGAAAGATCTTTTTTCTTTTCTGTAAACCATATTACATCTTTTCTAATTAAATCTTTTTCTTGAAGAAGTTCTCTGTAGTGTGTTGTTAATATAAGCTGGGCTGGTCTTCCTTTAGTATTAAATAAAAATACTTTGAGAAAATGCTTTATTAAATCAGGGTGCAGAGAAGACTCTATCTCATCTATCGGAAATATTAAGTTCTTTTCAAGGAGCAGAGACAACACAATTGCTAATTGATAAAATCGTTGCGTTCCTGCAGACTCTTCTCCATATGGTAATTTATAGCTCTTATTTTCTACTCTGTGTTCAAAAAACAATTCTATTTTTTCTATAGTTTTTTCTATAAAATCTAAATCTATATTCCCATCCTTTTTTTCAAAATTTTTTAAAAGCATAGCCAAAAATTTGACATCTTCTTTATCTGGTTTTTCTTTTTCAACAATAAGATCATATATTCCAAAATCTGCATTTTTTAATATTTCTATTACTTTACCTTTATCAACTTCCTTTTTTTCTATCTGTTCAAGTCCCCATCCTGTTAAGTCTATCCGTGGTTCTATAATCGGTTTTAAAGTTCTTCCAAACCATCTTATTGCTGAATCTATTTCTCTTATCCTAATACTTGTTCTTAATATACCAGCAAGTGTTGTTATATTAGGAAGAGTGTTTCCTTCTATTATTTCTTTATCAACTTTGTTTACTTTTATTTTATTTCCAAATTTTATTTGAACAGTTCCATTTTCTAATGTTTGCCTTTCAAAAATATTTGATGATTTCCTTGAAAAGTAAGCAGCAAGCTTTTCTTTTATAATCTGCGAATTGTTTAGCTCTATACTATATATGTATCTTAAATCATTTTGGATAAATTCGATTTCAAACTTAGTATTTTTCCGAGAATCAGTAAATAGAAACGGAGAAAATTCTATCTTTTCATCTCTACTAATCTTAGGTTGTGTTGCAATTTTTTTCAAAAAGTCTAAAGCTCTAAGTATATTGGTTTTTCCTGTTGCATTTGCTCCATAAATGATGGCAAGTTTTAAGACTTCTAATCCTGAATGAGTTTTATAGATATAGTATTCAGGATAATTGTCTTTTCCTAATGGTTCAAATGACAAAGTAATAGGTTCGTTAATAGACCTAAAATTTTCTACAGTAAAGTTTACTATCATTATTATCTCCAAATTTACAGTTTATATGTAAAATTATAAATTATAATTCGGCAAATTTTAAATTTTTTATAGTAAAATTTCTGATAGTTTCATTATTACTTTTTTTAGGAGTAAACAATGGAAGAGATTGAGGTTTGCGTTTGTAAGAGGATAACTCTCTCTGAGATACTTCAGGCAATAGATGAAGAAGGTATAAAAGACCTTGAAACCTTAATAGAGAAAACAAAGGCCGGAACAGTTTGTAAAATGTGTATATCACCTGAAGAAGACCCTTACGGTGAGAGGGATATACACCTGACTGAACTTTTAAAATGAAGGGGAAGGAGTTTCCCCTGTTATTTAGCCTTTTTGAATTTATAGCCGCCGAATACAATGGCGATATCCCCTTCTTTCCAGAAAATTGTTCTCCATACTTGATAGTAAATATGGAAAGCCACCCATGCCAGTATTATCCACATTGTAAAGTGATGCCACCATCTAACTCCTGCGTGTCCTCCAAGCAGCCATCCTACCCAATCTGTAGCAAGATGTAGTAAAGCCGGCCACCAAGAACCTATTGCAGATAACCCACTTTCTAAACCTTGAACATACATATAAAATCCTGTTAAAAGCATCCATACAAGAAGAAGATGAAGTATTGTGAAGTAAACAGCATTGAAGCTGTCTAAATGGGAACTGTCAAAGTTTTTCCTTCTATTTAGAGTAATGAGATTTAAAAACACTTCCCAGAACTCTTTTATATTCTGCCCATTGGGAATTAATTTTTTAATAGGCTTTTCAAATCTACTTGCAAAATAAAGATAAAAAATGGCAACAGAAACTACATCAAGTAACAGAGCCGCGAAAAAGTGAATAAGCCTATTATAAGCCATTACAAACTTATAAGCAGCAGGTTCGGATATTAGGGTCTGATAGTATGGATGCCCTATATAAAACCCTGTTATAACAGCTGCCAGAATAGAAAAGGCATTTATCCAGTGGAAAATACGCATTGTTTTTGTCATTCTTTTTACTTTTTGATACATAGCAGCCCTCCTTATTTAAATAGAGCAAGCTCCACCGATAGGCTCTACTTTATAAACACCCAACTCTTTTCCTTTTGTGTCTATAACATGAACAGCACAGGCAATACATGGGTCAAAGGAGTGTATAGTCTTCAGTATCTCAAGGGGCTGGTCTGGGTTTGAGAGAGTAGTTCCTATTAAGGATGCCTCATAGGCTCCCATTCTGTTTTTGTAATCTCTTGGTGCTCCATTCCATGTGGAAGGAACAACAGCCTGATAGTTTTCTACTTTTCCGTCTTTTATCCTAATCCAGTGTCCCAGTGCTCCCCTTGGGGCTTCTGTCAGGCCATAACCTTTTCTTTCCTGACCTTTTGTTAGTTTTTCAAAATCATATTCTGTCCATGTGCTTAAATCTCCGGCAGCAACATTTTTAGAAAGTTCCGTTAACCATTCTTTCATTACATCAACCATTAAAGCCGTTTCTACAGCCCTTGCTGCTGTTCTTCCAACAGTTGAAAATAGCGCTTTAGCAGGAAGGTTTCCAGATTTTAGTAGCCAATCAACATAATGTTTTATTCTTTCGTCACCTCTTGCATATCCTACTATCATTCTGGCTAATGGTCCCACTTCTACCCTGTGGTCATCATAGATTGGAGATTTTATCCATGAGTATTTTCCTTTAGGGTCTAATGTTCCATCTGGTTTGAAACCTGTATATTTCGGATTTGTTTGTCCTTCAAATGGATGTAATGGTTTATCTGTTCCCTTATATTCATACCAGCTGTGGGTTACGTCTTCTGTTATTTTTGATTGGTCAACATCATAAACTTTGGTTAAATCCATGTTTAAAACAAGTCCCCTTGGGAATAAAGTTTTTCCCTGATACCATGGGTTATCGTCCATTCTAAAATCACCGTAAGCCATATAGTTTCCTAATCCTCTTCCTATTCCGGCTAAAGCTTCTTCTGCATAAACGGTTCCTGCCATTAAAATATCAGGTAGATATGCCCTGTATATAAACTCTCTGGATAAGGCAAGTATATCTCCAAACTGGCCAAGTCTTGCAGGGTTTTTAATATCCTGAACACATGTAACACCGCCTACAACCAGTGATTGTGGATGAGGGTTTTTACCTCCGAAAATGGCCATAAGCTTTGCCATTTCCCTCTGTATCTGCAGTGCATCAAGATAATGGGCTACAGCTACAAGATTTTGTTCCGGGGTGAATTTATAAGATTTGTTTCCCCAGTATGCATTGGCAAATGGCCCTAGTCTTCCGGCTTTTACAAATTTTGTAAGTCTATCCTGAACGGCTTTAAATTCTCCTGCTCCATCTTTCCATGGTCTTATAGTTTCTCCGGTAATAGGGTCTTTTAACATAGATGCCCATTTCTTTGCTTCTTCTGCAGCTTTCGCAGGATCAGCTTTTAAGGCTGATACCACATCAACCCAATCTAAAGCGTGAAGATGGTAAAAATGAACTGTATGGTCATGTATATAAAGAGAACCTTGGATAAGATTTCTAACAAGTCTTGCATTTTTTGGTGGAACTATTCCAAGGGCATGTTCAACTGTTTGTGTTGATGTGTAATAATGGGTTCCTGTGCATACTCCACATATTCTCATTGCAAGGAGAGGCACATCTCTGGGGTCTCTTCCTTTCATGATTACTTCTATTCCACGCCACATCGTAGAAGAACTGTATGCATCAACTATTTTGTTATTCTCATCCAAAATTGCTTCTATTCTTAAATGCCCTTCAATCCTTGTTATTGGGTCAACCACCACATGTTTTCCCATATCTTAAACCTCCTATTGTTCTTCATTTGTTTCATCTTTTTTGCCTGCAATGGCACTTGCTACGGCATGAATACCAATTCCAATTGCTGTCGCTGTAAGAATACCGAGACCTACTTCATCTACTGTTGCTTCAACTCCGTTTAGTCCCGGAGGATGAATATCGCTGTTTGCAAGGGGTCTTTCTGTTGCATATTTGTCCCAAAATCCTGGCTCGGAACATCCAATACATCCTCTACCTACACCGATAGGCCAGTTAGTTCCTTCGTTGTATCTAACTATTGAACAGTTATTAAATGTAAATGGTCCTTTACAACCCATCTTATACAGACAGAAATTATTTTTTGCTCCCTCATCTCCCCATTCCTCAACGAACTCCCCGGCATCAAAGTGGGCTCTTCTTTCACAGTTATCATGAATTCTGTATCCAAAAGCAAATTTTGGTCTTAAAAGACTGTCAAGCTCCGGAAGTTCTCCGGTAAGGATATAATGAATAACAACACCTGTTATATTTGCAGGATTTGCAGGACATGCAGGGATATTAACAACAGGTTTTCCTTTTACTATATCCATTACACCAACGGCACCTGTTGGATTTGGATAAGCTGCAGGAACACCTCCAAAACATGCGCAGGCACCAACAGCTATAACAGCAGCTGCATGGTCAGCCAGTTCTTTTACATGCTCAACCCCTGTTTTAGGATGTCTTCCAATGGTAAATGCTTCAGGCATTCCAGCAGGAATAGAACCTTCCACAAACAGTAGATATTTTCCATCAAAATCTTTGACTGCTTTTCTTAGATTTTCTTCAGCCTGGTCTCCTGCAGCAGCCATTATAACTTCCTGATACTCAACAGAAAGATAATCTAAAATAAGCTCATCAACTGTTGGGGAATAACTTCTGAGTAACGCCTCTGTGTTTCCAGCACAATCCTGGATATTTATCCATATAATTGGAACTCTGTTCATTACTTCTGCAGCCTGTGCTACAAGGGGCTCAAATTGAGGTGGAAGCATAAGCATTGCAGTTGTTGCAGAAACCCATTTTAAGAAATCCCTTCTGGAAAGTTCCCATGTCTCAAGAAGTTCCTGAAATTTGATTTCTGCTTCCCTAACAGGTTGCTGGGCTTTAAGCTCTTTGAGTCTTTTTTCCATTTTTTTGTAGAGATTATCGTAATACTCTTTACCGCGGTTTGTGTTTATGTAGTTGGTGGGTTTAGTAAAGATAGACCTTAAATGTTCCCTATCAAAGAACTGCATAAGATAGCCCTCCTAATGAATAATCATTCATTAATTTAATGATGAATGAATTTTCTTTCAGTGTCAATAGGAAATATGAAAAAAATCATAGTTTCTTGTTTTAAGTTTTTGAAAATCGTTAAATTTCAATGGGTTGTGCAGACTGAACAAACATCAAAGCTTCTTAAAACCATTTCTGCAAGAAGAGAAGAACGCAAGCCTTTTATTGCTTTTTCTGCAGGGGATAAATATTTAGGACATCTGGGACCCAAATTCCATGTGGAAGGTGTGATTATATTGTATTTCTGGATTTTTCCTTCTTTAACCTGTATCTCATGGATTAATGACCCCCTTGCAGCCTCACAGGAACCAAAGGCTTTTCCTTCTAATTCTTTTATATCTTTTTTAGGTTTTATATATGAAGGTTCTTTGATATCTAACTGTTTAAGCCATTCTTTCATTGAAAGAAGTAGCTTTAAAACCTCATCAATTCTTGCCCATGTTCTTACCAGATAGCTATCTTTAAAATCTTTTACAAGATTTAAAAATAGTTCATCTCTGTTATTGATTCTTCTCGCCAAGGGACTGGTTTCATAAGGTAATCCATCATACCTAACAGCCTTAGCCCATGAATATCTGTTTTTATCAAATGAAAAACCGTTTTCCGTTAAAAAGGAGTAAGCATCAACTTCTTTTATTTTATTTATATCAAAATCTTTTCTTTTCCTTTTTGTTGCCCCTTTTGAAATGGAAGGGCTAATATCACATACAGTTAAAAATCTGTGATAAGCTTTGCCGATTTTATGAAGATTGTGTTTTAAACATAAATTTAAAAATGTTTTTAAATCTGAGTTTTTTGCTTCTTTAAGATATTCATCAAGACTTTTTATTGACAAATACTTGTCAGTAGACATTCCAAGAATATTTTTTTCATAAAAATCTAAAACTGAGTCCACTATTGCTGTTGCTTCAGCTATATCAAATGTAGTTGGGTCTGATGTTACACCGCCGGGGACTGCATAAGAGGTATGAGGCCATTGTCCTCCGAATATGGCTACAACTTTAACAATCTTAGAACTGTAATCTAATCCTTTTCTCCACTGGGAACCTTTTATGGCTTGATATTTTCTTAGCTTTGGATTTTTGTCTAATTTTAAAAAGTCAGGCAAAACAAACAGATAAAACCATCTTAAATGATTTTGAACAATTTCTGAAGATAATGTTAAATCCCTTATTAGTTTTGCTTTTTCTGGAACTTCTATATTTTCTCCTGAGTTTTCATAGAGATTTTCAAGGGCCTTGACTGTGGCTATCAGGTGGGCATGTCCACATATACCGCATATTCTGGGATTTATCACAAGGGCATCAAGAGGTGGTTTTCCTTCTAATATAAACTCAAAACCTCTAAAATTTGGTGCAATAATAAAGGCATCTTTTATTTTTCCATTTTCCCATATAAGTTTAAGCTCTATTTCGCCTTCAACCCTGTTTAAAACTGTCTTCTGAATTTTTGGCATTTTAATCTCTGTTGAGTATGTTCAAAAATTCTTCAGGTTCGTATATTGGGATATCATCAGCTTTGAAAGCTTTTATATTTCTTGTGATTAAAACATCACAGTTTGAATGTATAGCAGAGGCATAAATTACTGCATCTTCAAAATCATCAAAGTCTAGTTTTCGTGCTGTTTCTAACACAGTCCTATTAACAGTGGCTATCTCAAATAAAGAAAAAATCAAATCTATACTTTTTTCTGCTTCTTTTTTATCTAATGATTTTCTAACCAAATAATAAATTGTTGTTATTGTTGTAGCACACAAAACTCCTGTAAGTTCTCCTTTTTCTACTTTCGAAATTAGCAAAGCTGATTGTTCAGAAAAAGGTTCCCTATCTAATAAAAGATCTAAAATCACATTGGTGTCTATTAAAACTCTCAAAGATATTTTTCCTCTAAGTGTTTCTTATAATCTTCTTCTGAAATTTTTTTATCTTTTAAAATTCCTTTTAATTTTTTTACTGTTGGAGTTAATTCTTCATTTTTTTCTTTATCTTTTAAGATTAGTTTAAAATAATTTTCCACAATCTTAGATATGGACTTTCCTTTTTTCTGGGAAAGCTCTTTTACATTTTCTATTAAATCTTTTTC
>NZ_JALVTW010000002.1 GCF_027023985.1 Persephonella sp.
TATCAGGATTTCTCCTTCTTTTATACTACATACTATCTGCAGCTTATATAACAATCAAAACCCTTAAAATACCAGACTTGCCTTTAAATCAGATGATACTAATAGCAGCCTTATATGGAATAAACAAGACTATCCCAAGCATAAAAAAGGTGGCTAAAAATGTTTCTACTCAACTTGATAAATAAAAGGCTTTTCATCTACGGAATTTTAATTGCTTTAATATCAAGTATATTTCTATTTCAAAAGTTGAGAATAGAGCAACTTAAAAGAAATATTTCACAAATAAGATTGCAGCTCCAAGAGATAAATCAAGAGCTAAAACTTTGTAAATCAAACAATAAAACATTCTTGGAAAACATAAGTTCAAAAGATAAGGTAATTAAACAACTCCGGCAAAACTTAAAAGATAATCAAAGATTATGTAGAAAATTGTTAAAAAACAAAGACAATCTCATATCGGGCTTACAGAAATTAAAACAAAGTAAGCCGAAAGACATAAAGCCAGCCACAATAATTAAAAAAGAATGCCAAATCAAAATAGAAACAGGAGAACAGCTTCATGAGAAAGATTTTGTTTTTGACGTGCTTTCTAATATTGGCAAGTAGTTGTGCAACTAAACAAGAACCTAAAGTAGTTTACAAATATATACAGAAACCTGTATATGTTGAGTGTGAAAAACCTGTCATTCCAGAAAAACCTAAGTTCCAGTCTTATGAAATTTTCAGGGTTAAATTTGAAGGAAAGTACTATTACTGTGCTGATGTAGAGAATGCAAAAATAATTAGCGAAAATTGGCTTAGATATAAAAATTGGTGTGAAAGTTTAGAAACACTCCTTAAAAATCCTTAATTCCCATAATTCCCTTTTTTCAATTCTTAGATTTGTTCCTTACCTATATCAGTCTTAAGATTTGAGTAAAACTATTGGAGGCTAAGCCATGCCTGAAGGAATAATGCAAGGACAGAACTTGCCCGGGGAAGAAAATACACCACAAACGTATTCCACAGAAACACAAAATATTCAGGACACGCAGACACAAGATTTTTCTCATGATGATTTAAATGAATTTGGAAGTTTTCTGAATGAGAAGCAAACTGAAGTTAATCAAGATGAATTACCCTCACAGGAAGAACCTCAGTATTATACTGCAGAAGAACTACAACAACTTTTAGAACAAGGTCAAGAAATAGACCCTAATAGGCTTTCCCCAGAAGCAAAGATTTTATATTCAAAATTCTTAGATACAAAACCACAAGAACCTGAATTTAATGAAACTCTTCAGGAGACAGAATTTAACGAAACAAACCCGCAGGAACCTCAACTCCCAGATGATGTCCAATTGCAATATCAAATAATTCAAGAAGCAACAAATATGGCAAATGAAGCATATAAACAGGTCTTTGGAGAAGAATTTGACAAGCTGACTGCTACTCCTGAACAAGAAGAAATGTATAAAACATTTTTAAACCAAGCCAAACAACAAGTAGAGGAACAAGTAAAAGCACAAATACAGCAACAAAGAATGGCAGAGAATGACGCTAAATTTATCCAATATTATGCTCAGAAAATAGGCAAAGACCCTGCAGAAGCACAAAAAGAATTAGAAAGTCTTTTTAAACCTGTAATTGAACCGTTTTTGAAATATCAGCAAGCAATGATAAATGGTGATTTTGAAACTGCCTATAAAATTTTTGAAGAGTTGAAGGCCAAGCAGGCAAATGTGCAACAGCCAAAGCCACAGCAACCTATAAATACTGTTGAAACCCCCTCTGCTCCACAGATTCCTGTTCAGGAGCAAAAGGACGAATTCCAAGAATTTTTAGAATTTTTAAGTTAAGGAGGAGTGAAAAATGCCAGCAATGAACACAACTTATGAAGTAAAACAGCGTTTCCCTGTTGAAAAGGTAAGGAAGGCTTTAGGGATTAAAAAACTCCCGATTTTAAGTGCTATTTCTTCTATTGGCAAAATTGATACAACAGGTATTGAGTGGTATGAAGATGAAGTAATAGGGCTGTTTACTACTGGGACTGGGACAGGAACAGGCGGAGAAATTACAAACACTGACACAACTATTAATGTAGCTACTGCTGATGTATTTGCTGTTGGTGATATCGTAGAAATTGAAAATGAAAGGGTTCAGGTTACAGGGGTAGATTATGCTGCAAATACTATTACAGTTGTTAGAGGCTTTCAAGGAACTACTGCAGCTACACATCCAGCAAATAGTAAATTGGAAGTTGTTTCTTCGGTAGCAACTGAAGGAAATCTCACAGGTGCTTCAAGAGTTTCTGAACCTGTAAAGCATTCAAATGTTACTCAGGTTTTCCAAGACAACCTATATCTTACTGGTTCCTTAGAAGCTATTTCTCCTGAATGGGCAAAAAGTGAGAAAGCAAGGCAGGTAAGACAAAAAATATTCAGGCTTGACTCTCTTAAAGCTCGTTCTGTCTGGTATGGAATTAGGTTTGACTCTACTTCTGAAAAGAAAAGAACAATGGGTGGTATTAACTTCTATGTAGCGAATAAAGTTGATGCTGGGGGAGTTGCTTTAACTCCTGACATGATAATTGACCAGATAATTGCAATGAATAATGACGGTGTATTTGATATGGGGCTTATGCCCGAAATCTGGATAAATCCCTCTTATCAAAAAATCATAAATAGCTGGTGGGATTCTAAGCTCCTTGTTGAAAGAACTGATGAAAAAGTTGGTAGAAAAGTTCTTAAACTTGTAACTAACCAAGGAGATATAGCGATTAAGTATGACAGGACAATTAAGGAAGGAGACCTGTTCCTCATAGACCCTGCTGAAGTTAAAAAGGCTACTCTTAGACCAGATGGAATGGAAAAATTAGCTAAAACAGATGACGGACAAAAATATCTCTTGCTTGAAGAATTTACTATAAAAGTTGAGTATCCATCTGCTTGGAGAAAACTTGAGAATATTGCAGCACCTTAATTAGATAGGAGGAGATAAAAATGGCACAAAATAAACAAACTCAAGAAAATAAACAAGTAAAAGCTAAAAAAACTCCTGAACTTGTAATAGGAGTTAGAGGCTTTTATCACGATGGAAAATATTATGAAGCAATAAAAAGAAATGGAAAATTTATATTTTCTCATCCTGATGAAGAGGTTATGAAAGCTGCCTCCAAATATAAAGTGAAGGGGTAAACTAACCCCTTCCTTTTTGGAGGTTTAACATGCTTGTAAAAGACCTTTTTCAGCAAATCCGATACGCAATCAATGACCAAGATAAGATAGAGTTTTCAGATGCAGAGTTGCTGAATTATGTTAATCAAGCTCAGGACTATATATCCAATATCGCAATTAACAACGGATTTAAAGGACTTTTAAAAGAGACTGATTTAACTCTGACTAATAGTCAGGCTACACTACCGAGCGACTTTGTTAGAGAGTATAGCGTAACTAATGGAATGTTTATCCTGAAATCAGTTCCTCCAGATGCAGAGGTTGATGAGTTTTCTTATAAAATCATTGGTAGAGATTTATATTCCAAAAACGAAAATCTAAAACTTTACTACTTCTATATGTATCCTGCTTATGTTTCTGTTAATGATGAGTTAGCAATTCCTAACATTTTCTTAAACCTACTTAGAGAGATTGCTACATATTTAGCCCTGAACAGGGTAAACATAAACACAAACTTTGAAGTGCAGCTTGCTCAATTTTTTGAGTCAAGACTGCTTCAGGTGATAAACAATTACGGCAACAGCAACATTGAAAGACCTATGCCGTTTGTGGTGTAAGAGATGAGATATCCTAAAACAAGGTATCAGAGGCTTACTTTAACGGATTTTACAGGTGGGCTTAATACGGAAAGGTCTGATTTTGATATTGCTGACAATGAGTTTAAAGTTTTTCAAAACCTTATATATAAATCCGGAGGACCACGGACAAGAGGTGGTTTTCAGATTGAATACGGTTTTACTGCTACTGTTTTATCTGCACTAAAAAGAGATAACCTGATTTATCTGATATTTGATAACGGGGATTTTGGGGTTTATGATACACAGGCTAAAGTTTATACATCAAAAGGAATTATCACAGACCATATAACAATAATCCCAAAACTTGTATGGTTTGACCCTGCTGTAGTTTTTACTGTTGGTAATAGTGTTTGGGTTTACGATACTTCTACAGAAACTCTTACAAAGACTTCATCTCCAGTGGCAAAAGACCTGCTTGTGAAATACGGTCGGGTTGTGATTGCTTCTGGGGATGAGGTCTGGTTTTCAAGGGTAGGAGATGCAACAGACTGGACACCTGACAGTAATGACCCCTCGGCTGCACAGTATTTTCAAATCGGATATAAAGAAGGTAAGGACATAACTGCTATAAATCACTTTTTAGATGATTTGCTTGTTTTTAAAGAGGATAAGATTTATCAGCTTATAGGTATGTCTTCTGTTAAGTTATTGAACAGTAAGAGAGGGGCTATAAATAACAGCTCTACAATTTCTTTAATGTCTGATGTTTACGCAATTGACAAAAACGGCTTTTATTCTGTTGTAAAAGACAGGTTTGTTGATGTAGTAGCTGGAGATTTAGACCTGAAAGTTAAGAGATTTCTAAAAGACAACATAGATACATCTTTAAGGGTTTTCTATTCACAGACTTTAAGAGCTTTTATTATCAAAGGTTCAAGAGAAACATTGTTATATTTTTACGAGTATGGCTCTTTCGGAACTTTTAAAACAGAGCTTCCGATTGATGTTTTTGTTGATGATGGGGCTTTATATGGGCTGAAGGACAATATCTATCTTTACAAAGAGGATATTCCTTATGACAGTTTTTCAGGCTATATCTACGATGCAAGCCAGGAGATAGCGTCCGATAATGAAAATATTTATCAGGTTAAGAGAATATACTCAGCTCTAAAGTCAAAAAAGTTTACTGCAGGACTAAAGAATACAATCGTAAGGTTTGGATTTGGAATAAAAAACATAAAACAGGAAGGCAGTATTTCTATTACGACAGGTAAAAAAACTGCAAATATAAGCATACAAACAAGCTCCGAATATATTTACGATGCTCAAAGTCAGATAACTGACTCTAACTCTTATATCTTCGGAATGCCTGAAACAATTAATAAACACATACACTCAACACAAGTGGTTGATGAACTTGGTTTTTATGTGTCTTTAGATACACCGGCAACGATTTATCAACTCTTTATTGATTACATTCCTATGGAGGCTTAAGATGGCAGATTGGAATAATCCTAATCCGATTAATACAAATCCCAGTGGTGATACGGTTTATCAGGGGTTTGGAAAGGCAGAGAATAATTTTAATGACTTGTATAGCAAGCTTAATCAAGTAAAAAAGCTCCAGACCGGCACAACTGCACCGTCAAATCCTGCTGTTGGTGAATTATGGTTTGATGAGAACACTGGGATACTAAAAAGATACGACGGAACAAACTGGGTTGAGATAGCAAGAGTAGGCAGAGATGCACTAACATTAGAGGGATTAAGGGCTTATCAATTTCTGAGAAGTGATGTTCCTACTCAGCTAAATACAGACAGCAATTGGTTCCCTTTTATTATAAATTCTACTTCACCTGATCCAAACGCCCCAGATAGTATTGGTCTTTCAATCTATCCTGAAAAGGATCAATCCAGAAGGGTAGAGTATTCATCCAAAAAAGACGGGAACTTTAGAATTTATTTATCAGCATATAATGGAAACTTTTTAGAATCTGATTTCGCGGGGCAAAATCTTTTCGTGGCAGGGAAGAAAATCTGGCACGAAGGGAATGACGGAGCTGGAAGCGGTTTAGATGCAGATTTAGTCAGAGGTCTTCCTGCCGATTTTTCAAGTTCGAATAATCCAAATGGGTATCAGAAACTACCAAGCGGGGTAATCATTCAATGGGGAACATTTTCACTCGATGGAGGACCATTTACAGGACATTTCCCAATAGCATTCCCTAATGCCTGTGTATCTGTAGTTGCAACTGATGTAGGAAATGGAGTTCATTCGCTTGGGATTAGCCCTAATGACAATGCTACATTTTCGGCGTGGGCTTCAGCATATCCAACGACTGCAAGATATATAGCAATAGGCTACTAAAGGAGGTTTTTAAATGAAATACGCAGTATTTGATAAAAAAGGGTTTCCAAGAGCTTTTTATGATGATGAAATACACGAAACAATTCCTCAAAACGCTGTCAAAATCACCGAACAACAATGGCTGGAGTTTATTAACAATCAAGGCAAAAGAAAATGGAATTTCAATAAAAATGATGTTGTAGTGTATGAACCTCCTCCACCTACACCTGAAGAGTTGAAGGCTAAAATACAAGGACAACTTACTCAACTTGAAGAAGATAGGTTGAAACTAATACTAAAAAAGTCAGGCTATAACGAGGTTGATATTCTCTTCTATGCAAATCAAGGCGACAGTGAAGCAAAAGGCATTTTGGATTGGTACTCCACATACGACACTCTTATATGGAATTGGATAGATCAGATACTTCCTGTTATAAAAGACTTACAAAGCGTTGACGTGAAAGCTGTTGAAGAAGATTTGTTTAACCAATCAGTAAAAACAAATCCACTTCCTTAAAGGAGAATGAAAATGGGATTATTCGGTGGTTTATTTAAAGGTATAGGAAAGGCATTATTTGGCAGTTCTGATAAAATCAAATGGGCAGACCCAAGAAGAATGATAGCTCCTGCAAGTCCACAGGAAAAAGGGTTACTTGATAGTTTATATCCCTATGCCAAATCAAGTTTAAGCAGAGCTAACACCCTTGGGAATTTGGCTTGGAATAGCGGGTTATTAGGTCAGGCTTTAAATAATCATAGATGGTTGTTTGGACAAACATTAGGGACTTTTAATAATACACTTGGGCAATTGAACCGAATTAGTCATGGAGAATTGCCTGCTTCATATAAAAGAGCTGTCAATTCTATGTTCAAAACACAATTTGGAGACATACTTAATCAAACGGCTAAAAGAGGAATAGTTAACAGTTCTATAACCCAAAGAGCAATAAATGATGCACTACAAAAAGCAGTTGATACCGAAGTTAAATATTTACCATTAGCAGCCGAACTTGCCAAGCAACCTCTTGGAGTTGCCATGTCTAAATATAATTTTGGTATTTCTCAACTCCTTGGATTATTCGGCAGCATGAGAGAATTTGAAAAAGATTATCTGTCGTATCCTGCAAATCTCTGGAATACAATGATGACAGCAAGACATGGTGTTGTTGCACAACCTATAGTGAAGAAAGGTAAACCAGGGCTACTTGGGGCGCTTGGAACTTTAGGTGGAGCTGCTGTTGGAGCTTACTTTGGTGGACCTGTAGGTGCACTTATGGGTGCGCAAACAGGAGGTCTTTTAGGAAATAGCATAGCAACAACATTCAGATAAGGAGAAATGCGATGATAATACTTGGAGACCCAAGAGCTGAGCAAATAAGATTATTTCAGACTGGATTGCTTAATAGTCTTGGATTATTGGCATCTCAGCAACTTAAAAGCGATTTATTACGACAGCAATATGAAAATCAAATAAACAGAGCAAAAGAATTAGCTAAATTCAAGCTTGATCTTGAAAACGAGCAAAGGAAAAAACTTGTTAGGGAATTACTTGGACAACAGCAGGCAGAAGTAATAAACCTTGACCAAACTTTGAATCCCGGAAATATTCAGCAAGACATAAATACAGCCTTTAACAATGCAAGACAACAGGGGCTTTTATTCGGAGCACCGGGAGGCAGTCTAATAGACAGGGCAATGCAGAATTTACCACAGTTAAACCTGCCTAAACCTCGGATTAAAACCCAGTATAAAGGTGGGGTTTTGTCTGAATATGCCAATAAAGACCCCTTTATAGCAAGCAGTATAAAAGCTCAAATATACGGAATCAATTTGCCGAAAGTAGAGAAGCCTAAACCAAAGGTGATAAAAACAGATTTCGTAGATTTAGGAGATAAAAAAGTTGCGGTTGCGGTAATTCAAAATCCTGACGGCACTATCAAGTGGACTTATGACAAGGAAATGGTTAAAGGGATGTCTCCAAAAGAAAGAACTAACTTTAGAATAAGGCTCAGAGAATTAAAAGAGAAACATAGACATAATCTTGCTATTGAAAATATAGAGAAGCAAAAATTGTTTAAGCAGAACAAAGAAATAAATCTTTCAACCGGGCAGTTAATAAGAGTCTTAGACCAGTTCTCCAAAAAAACTTCGGCTGACATATTCGGAAACAAAGTTGAAATTCCAAGAAACGCCACATATCAGGATTTGAAAAAGGCTTTTTCAGGTAAAGATATTTATATAACTACAAAAAATGGAGACAAATATAAAGTTATTGGCATTATTGACAATAAACCATTGATAAACATAAATGGGCAGGGTTACAGGGTAGTAACAGAAAGAAATGGAGAACCGGCAGTTGAGATTAATGTGAAAGGCAAAGTTATAGTTGTCCCAATATCAAAGATAGAAAAATTAAAACAAAGATATCAGTTAAACTCTACAGTAGAAAATTTCACATATAATCCACAAGTTGGTTATAAAACAGCAGAAGATTATTTATCAAAATTCGGGAGTAAATAATGGAAATGGAGAAAGTAACTCCAGATAAAGTTTTAAAAGACCCCGATTTTTATCAGCTTCCAGAATTTGAAAGGATTAAAGTATTAGAAAAAATAGACCCAGATTTTAAAACCTTACCAAAAGAAGAAAAGTTAAAGGTTGTTACAGCTTTTGCAGATAAAAGTAAAGATGAATTGCAAAGTTTATTTGTAAAAGAAGCCCCAATCTATGAAAAAGCCTGGAGACAGTTTGCACACGGAAGTGGTCAGCTTGTAGAGACAATAGGAGAATTGTTTGATAAAGTATCTAAAGGAATTACCTATGACCCATTAATGCAATTTTATACACATAGGGTTGCGGAGGATATCAAGCAGATAGGGAATGAAACAAAGAACTACTGGAAAGCCGATGAATATCAGAATAAATTCCACGGTCTTGGTGGAGAAATAGTTAATGCTTTAATCAGGGAAACTCCGTCTTTAATTGCTTTTAATCCTGGTATGAAAGCAACAGGCAGTCTGGCAATGTCTGCTCTGTCTCCTAAATCAAGGGTTGCAAAATCCGTGGTTGAGTCTCTTGGAACCGGAGCAGGATATACAGCTGTGAACCTGGCAGGTAGAGAAAATTATGATTTAAAAGACGCCGGGATAGATTCTCTCATTGATTTTGGAGTAGGGGTTGCAAGCCCCCATGTAGCAAGGATAGTTAAAGCAGGGGCAAAAAAAGTATCTCCATTTATTGACGATATCCTCTCAGAGTTGAAATCTGTTTTTAAGACAGTTAGAAAAACCAAAAACAAAGAAGCTACTGTAAAAGTAGCTGAATCTTATAAAGCTGCTAAAAATGGGGATAATCAAAAACTCTTAGAATCAACCGATGAACTCTTAAACATGGATAACTTACCTGAAGAAGCAAAGAAACAAATTAAAAGTATTCAAAAGAAAATAAAAGCTACAGAAGACCTACCAGAACCGGTTAAAGAAGTTGGAGCAGAGTCAACAGATGCTTATGTGGATTTGAAATTAGATGAGATAAAACCGGCAAAAATTAACACTCCACTTTTAAAAGGCAGTGATGTAAAAGAAGCATGGGATTATTTTGAAAATAATATCTTAGGAAAAGAGTTTACATCTCCTATTGGGCATAAAATAAAACTCAAAGAAGGCCACTTCTTTAGATTAATAGCAGGTTCAGGGAATAAAAGCCAAAAGAAAGGATTTATAGCTAAAGCTAATTCTCCACAAGAAGCTATCCAGCTAATAAAAGAAGGGAAGGTAAAACCTGAAGATGTTTTTGGATTTGAAAAAACAAGAGCTAAATATTTACCTTTAATCCCTGATATTATAGAAAATCCGCAGATGATATTAAAACAAGGCAAAGATAAATATTACTACTTTAAAACATATAAAACGAATGGTGAAATTGGGCTATTAGGAATTTTCATTGATTTTAAAGAAGGAGGAGTAAATATTGTCTCTTTCCATCCTAAAAATATTAAAAGTTTCTTAAAAAAAGCAAAAAAGAAAAATTATGAATTAATTTGGCCATCTACCCGTTACCCTGCACCGGGTAGACTGTCTGCCAACGGTCAAATGGAGGCAGGGACTCCTCCCGTTGACAGCGCCAATAATAATATAAGTCCTAAACCTGAAAATGGCAATACTGAACTCTACGCAGGTATTCCAGTTAGCAAGATATTTGAAGGGGCTGATTATATTGAAAAACAGGTTAAAGACAAACTATTAGGAGAAAATGTTGTAGCCTTCTGGGATAGAAACTTTAATGACCCAGAAAAAGTCTTTAAAAAGATGGGCAAAGAAAAATACTATGACCTTGTCAAAAGAGCCTTTGAAAAACAGGAACGGCTTGAAAAAGGTTATAGGAAAATAATGGAAAGGATTAATTCTCAGTTGAAAACAGATTCAGACAGGGAAATCTTTGAAAACATATTGCACATAAGGGATAAGTTTGAAATAGAAGATATAACAGATATTGAGAAAGCATTGGGAAATCCTATTCCTGAAAACATTAAAAAGGCTTATAAAGCCTTTGACTCAGGTATGAAATGGGCTGCAAGACAGCTTGATTTAGATAATCCTGTTTATGGATATGTCCCTCACGTATTCAACAACTACTATGTGACAGATAAAAACGGAAATATCCTTGCTACATTCAAAAAACAAGTAGATGCAGAGAAATTTATAAAGAAAAACGCAGGCCTTGTAGAACCTAAAGTTAAAGAATTTAAGTTCAAGCTGGTAAATGCAGAAGATTTAGAAGACCCTAAAAAATTCAAAGAAGCATTAAGAGAAAGAATGAACAGACTTTCTTTCCATAGATACATAGGATTTAAAGAAAAAAGAAAAGGTGTAGGCGGCTGGGAAAACTTTCCTTATCTGGTTTATGACAACGAAGGAAACGTAATAGGCAGGTTTAAAACACTTGCTCCAGCTCAAAAGTTCGCAGCAGAGAAAAAAGGAAAATTGGTAGAACTTCAGGCACTTCCAGAAAAAAGTCTGCTTTCTGATGTTGAATGGTATCTGCATAAAACAGCCAGATACAGAGCTATGGAAGATGTCAAACCTAAACTCATAAGAATGTTTTTATCTGATTATGGCTTAAACCTGCCAAAAGATACTCCAGTAGAAGAGCTTAAGAATGCAATAAGCAGGATTCAGGACCCAAATAAAAGACGAGAAGCAGAATACATAGCAGAGTTTATAAACGATGTTTTAGGACGACCAAGGAAAGGAGAAGAATCATTAAATAATTTCTTAAAAAGAAACAAAAAACTTATGAAAATTGCTGAGAGACTTGGGCTTGCCTATGGAGATAGACCTGGGCTTGTAATGATAAACAAAACTCACAAGGCATTATCCCATGTATATCTGGGGTTTGGTAAACCTATCCAGCTTATAGTTCAGCTTTCAACAATTCCTACAAATACATGGACACTCTTGGCAAAACAGCTTGCAGATAGCGGAGTAAAACACGACCTTGTAAAAGCCGGTGAGTTTGTTACAAAAGCTCTATATGACTTTGCTACAAATAAAAGATTGAGAGCTCTATCATGGAGAATGGTTTCTGATGCTCCAACACTGGCAGATATAAACCAATACACCGGTAAAACATTCGCTAAAGGTATTGCTGAAAACATATCCCTTGCCCCTCTTACCATCGGAGACAGAACAGCAAGAGCCATTGCATTTTTGGCTAAATATGAACAGCTCAAGGCAATGGGATATAAAGGCAATAAAGCTAAACTGGCAAAAGAGTTTGCAATGCAGACAAACTTTAATATGAAAGTTTATGATACTCCACCTGCTCTCAGGAACCCATTGATTAGATTTTATATGATGTTTAAACCTTTCCTGATAAAAGAGTTAAACTTCCTTTTAAGCCTTCCATGGAAGTATAGGATTGCAGGCTCTATGATGCTTGCAACATTTTTAGGAACTCACGCCATGCTTGGATATGAGATTGGAGAATGGCTTGGAATAAATGACTGGCTTTATGAACATGTAGGCAAGCCTTTAGAAGAGCAGCTTGTAAAAGCCGGAGTAATGAGTAGAGAAAAACTCCAAGAACTAAGAGAATACGGGATACTGGGGGCATTAACAGGAATTAGTCTTTATCAAAATATGGGACTTGGTGATATATTTGGAGCTGCTTTATCACCAGTAAAAGATGCTTACAATGCTATAACAGGTAAAGGTGCTACTTCATCTGCTCCTTTAACTTATGTAGCTAATATTATCAGAACTTTAGATGACATTTCTAATCAAGACTGGGAAAAAGCAAAAGAAGACTTTGTGAAACTTCTTCCATCTTATCTGAGAAAAGTAAAAGATGCAGTTGATATACTTACAACAGGGTATATCTACAGAAAAGGCAGACCTATTATCAAAGGCACCACTAAAGACGCAATTGCTCTGCTTCTTGGAGGAACTCCGGTCAAACTGCAGAAGTTTTACAACATGAAGCAGGAACTGAGAGGAGTAAAAGAAGACAGAAGAATAGGCAGAGATAAATTAATGCAAAGACTGCAAGAGGCATATATAAATAAGGACAAGCAGACTTATATAGAAACTGTAAAACAACTTATTCAGGAGGGATACTACAAAGACCAAAGAGCTGTTCAACAGGCTTTATTTAACTACATGTTTAGCAGGAGAGTTCCATCAGAGATTATGCAGTATGCCAAACCTGAAGCAAGAATGCTGTTAATGAAAAAGTCAAAAGGAGAGTTGCAGGAGCTATACAACAAGTTCTACAAAGAATATCAAAACACAAAAGACCCATTCCTTAGAAAAGGATATGAAAGGGCTTTGAGGAATATTATGAGTGTGATGAAAAGTGGGGACTAATTACCATCCCCACTTTCTTCTTTTATACCCTCTTTGATAAGGATATTGGATATTAGGGTTTCTATCGTTGTAGTCGTAATAATTTGATACACCATCTCCGTCATCATCTCGCCACATGTTGTCATAACTCTTATAACTATTTCCCCAATAATCTTTATATGGTTTAGAATAACCTCTTTTACTGCCCCAACTGTCCCAAGCAAACGAAAATGAAAAAACTGCTAATGTTAGAATAATAACCAATGATTTCATAGCTAATCCCCCAAAATTTAAAATTATAAAAATAACGATAATTGCATGAATCTAAATTGGCAAGGCATACTTACAGATAGCAAAAGGTAAACAGATATAGTCCAAAGATTATATCTCTGATTTTCATTTAGAAACTATTTAATTTCACATTAATTATATATGCTGCTAAAGGAAAGGCTGTAATTATGCTACCAGACACCATTCCGACAATAGGGAAAACTGTTTCAAATTGTTCTTCATCTTTAACAAAGAAAGGAACAATTACAGCAATTAGTGCCATTATCCCAAAACTTATTATTGTCCAAGTAATAACTATTATAATTGTTTCAAGAATAGAAGGATATTGAACAAATCCTAAAATAGGATATGTTTCCTTAACATTGGAGAGAAAAGCATTAAATATTATCACGCCCATAATAAATTCGCTGATAATATTATTTTGCATAATTGCATTAACTACAGGGATTAAAGATAAAAAAACAACGAAGAAAAAACCAATTAAACTTGCTTTTAATATAGAACCTATATTAGAAATTAAAAATTCTAAACCATTTTCAGGAATTTCAAATAGAACAAGTGTAAGCCAAGCTACCATTAAACTTAACGCAACACTTTGCAGAAAAGATGATATTAACAATGAAAATATTCCTGTTCCTATTTTATCTTTAATTAAAAATATTCCTGAAAGAAAAACAAGAGAGAATGTAAATAGTCCATAAATTATAACAGGAATTAATACTTTAAAACTAAACAAGATACTTAAAATTTCCCCTATATGAGAAAACATAATCCCCTCTTTTCGCTAAACATTTATCTTTTTCTTTTCATCTTTTCCAAATAAAACATACACAATACCAGAAGCAATAAGGACAAATCCCAAAACTATAAAAATAGCTAATTCACTACTTATCTCCATTGCTTTCTCCTTTACTTATAAAAAACATTCCAAGCACTAC
>NZ_JALVTW010000003.1 GCF_027023985.1 Persephonella sp.
GTCCTGGGTTCGACCCCCAGGCGGCTCACCATTGCCCCCGTCGTCTAGCCAGGCCTAGGACACCGGCCTTTCACGCCGGCGACACGGGTTCGAATCCCGTCGGGGGCATTTTTATTTTATATACTCTAAAACGTCTTCTATCTTTTTTATCTCAATAACTCCATCAACTTTATGGGTTTTATAACCTAAAATCGTTTTCCCATAAACAAGGCTGTATGCTATTTCTGACAATGTTCCATAATTTCCACCTACAGCAATTACCAGTTCCCCGGAAGCTACTACAATTGGATTTCTGGCAAATCCTATACCTGTATTTATTTTTATATCTACATATCTGTTAGCATCACTTCCATCCAAGGAAGGCATTATCCCTATTGTTAATCCTCCTTTTTCCTTGGCACCTTTGCATACCGCCTCCATTATTCCTCCTCTACCACCGCAAACAACACCAAAACCTTTTTCTGCTATTAATTGCCCTAATCTATAAGCAAATTTATATTCATCACTATCAGGAGTTGCTGTTGAACTACCAATTACAGAAATAAGCCTCAATTTTCCTCCTCCGGTGGTTTATAAAAATATGCAAGGGTTGTTCCCCAAGATAGATGTAATAAAAAAAGTGTTATATGCTGCTTAATATCCATATTTATTATTCCTGAGAGCCATTTTGCACCGCCAAGTCCAAAAATGAAGGCAACAATTAGCACAAGGATATGCCAGCCAATAGAAAATATAAATCCTTTCAGTAGCTTGAAACCGGGAATATAATGGTAAATATATGCAAACACAAACCCAAAAAGAATACTGTTTAACTGATGTCCTATAAAAAGGGCTATGTCCTCATATCCTTTAAATAGGTTTTCTTGAACAAGCCATTCTTTGTAGACTTTATAAGAGCCAAACAGACCAAACCAGCCTTCTAATGCAAGGTCAATAACATACATAACATATCCGGCTATAAAGCCTGCAATAAGCAAAGAACTAAAATTAATTCTGTTCAATTTTTTCCTTAATCTTGTTGTATGTATCTATATACTCAGGTTTTTGTTTTATTTTAAGGGCTTTCTGGATATACTCCCATGCTTCCTTGTATCTTCCTTCCAGATAAAGTAGATACGCAAGGTTATTTAAAGCGTCGGAGTTCTTTGGATTTATTGAAATTGCTTTTTTATAATATTCCTCTGCCTTTTTGTAATCTTTTTTCTGATAATAAAGATTTCCCAGATTAAAATAAGGAATATCCCAGTTCCTATCTCTTGCTATTGCCTTTTTATATTCCTTTTCTGCAAGGTCTAAATCCTCTTTTTTCTGATAAGCAACCGCAAGGTCATTATGTTCCTTTGCTGATAAAGGGTCATCATAAACTATAATTCTGGGCTTACTGCAAGAAGTTAAAAATATCAGCCCTATTGATATACAACCAAGTAAACATTTCCTGCCTTTTCCCATATCTTTTTAAATTTCCTGTAGTTTATTTTTTGAAATTTTTTATATCCGGTGTGAACAATAAATCCATCTTTATCATATCCTACTACGACAATATAATGGGGCTTTGATATTACCCAAAAGCCTAAATCAACAAGGACAATAACAGGTATATCCTTATCAATATACTTTTTTATCTCTTCAATATTACCCTTCTTCAAAATAGTTTTAAAGCCCTTTTCTCTGGCAAAATTTTGCAGGTCAGTTATCAGAGCTCCTTTTAGTTTAGGAATATAAACCTTTTTGCCAATTTCTTCCTGGGATATATTTTTTCCATAATACTGAAAAACAGAAGAAAGGGCGGCGGGCCCACAAAAACCCGACTGCTGTTTAACAAAAGGAACATCTAAAACTTTACCAAATGCAAAAAATACAACAAGTAAAACAGGTAATATTCTTATCAAGCTATGATTATTTCTTTTCCAAGAAGTTTAAGTATTAAAACAATTAAAAGCACAATTATTAAAACAGCTATGATTGCACCGAATATATCACCGCCGGCAAGAACTTTGTCTGAAGCCTGTGCCAACATGTGAATCTGTTCATCTGACATATTAGCCAGTTCCTTATTAACTTCTTCTGGTGTAAGCCCATAGGCTCTGAGCTTTTCCCTTACAAGCTGGTTTTCAAGGGCACGCTGAATTTTGTTAATTTCCATATCTCTAAGGGACTGAACCTGCGTTGTTCCGTCAGACATTACAGAACCAACCATACCGGCGATAGCAGGGGAAGTTTGCAGGAATATAAAATAAACTGCCACAGCAAGAACTATAACTGGATGTGCTACTTTCTTTATCATATTGCCCTGGTAAACCAAAGTGCACGTAAACTAACTACACTTTGGGCTGGGGTATTTGTATTCCGCCTTCTTCAGGTGTAAGCACTCCCCAGCTGGCGGTATTTCGCTTACACCATAGCCCCTGTCTCAAGCAACAGGAACTAACCGACTCACTACCCTGTCCCAATCCCCTTCTACCAGTATAGGTTTCAGGGGTGATAAGTCTCTTGGCACAGACTTTCCTAGAACAGGGATAGTGAGGGCTACCTTAACAACTTGCCACAGTTTGTAACTACTCCTTGAGTAGTCCCTCACCTGTTCCTTCCTTTGGTTTACAGGCTCTAGGGTCTGTGGCTCACTGTTAAGGCTTTGCAATATCTTTATTTGTTTGTTTAGCTCTTTTAATTTCTTTTTTAAAGGTTCTTTCTTGTATTGGTTTTTCTCTATATTTAGTTTTTCTTTTGTCTTTAGTCTTTCTTGTTCTATTTTGTTTATTGCATGTTGCAAGTATTCCTCATCTGATATTAGATTTTCATAGTGTTTTGGCAGTTCTTCCTTAAATCCTAATCCTTTTCTTGCTATTACAAATGCTCCTGCTGTGTCTTTATCTAAACTATATTGGGGTGCATATTTTAGCATTCCTATTATTGATGTGTATGCTGGATTTACTTCTATTACCTCTATCCCTTCTCTTTTTGCTACTGTCTTTATTTTCTCAAGTATCCCTCTGTATATCCACTGCTGTTTGATTTTTCTTAATTTTTTTCTTCCATCTCCTTTGTTCCCTTTTGGTATTGTGTCTAATTTCTCTATTGCTATTGCTTTGTTTTGCACTGTCGCTGTTTCTACTACCTGATGGGCTATCTGCCAGCTTTGGTATTCTCTTTGGTTCTTTGTTTTGTTTATTAAATTGTGTAGGGATATTTTGTTTACTGCCTGTAGATTTCCATCCGGTTTTATGGTTGCAAGGGCTATATGAAATGGTTTTGCGTTTATGTCTATTCCTATTATTCCTTCTTTTTTTGTTATTATTGGCTCTTCTGGTAGTTTTTCCTCAAAGCTTATAAATGCGTAAATTTGTCCGTTTATTTGTCTTATCTCTACTGAGTAAGAAAAATATTCTCCTGTTTCTTCTGCTCCCAATAATCTTGCAATAAACTCTGTCCATTTGTCATTTTCTTTGTTTACTGCTCTTTTTATGTTTGCTGTTATCCAGTCTCTTTCTCCTGTATTTATTCTTAGTCTTAATCCTTCTTTTTCAATTATTATTCTTGTGTTTAAGTTACCTTTTTTAGCCCTGTCTCCTCTTGAGTATAAGTATCCTTTTCTTCGCTCTTGCCATTTTTGTTCCAGTTTTTCTCTTTGCTCTCCATTTAGGTGTCTTTTGCTTAGTTTCTCAAATAGTTTCCTGCCTCCGAATATTACTTTTCTTGGGCTTTGTCCTCTTTCTTTGCAGGAATTTATGAGATTTTGGGCTTTGTGTATTGCATCATCGCAGTATCTACTGTTTAGGTTAAACACTTTTTGTAAGTGTTTTTTTAGCTCTTTTCTTTTGTGTCCTTCCAGTAATCTGTTATATGTGTATCTATGGCAGGATGAAAATTGTCTCATCAGTTCAAATAGTTTTTGTTTGCCTTTTTCGTTTTCGAAAGTTAGCTTGCATTGTAGGGTTATCATTTTTTTACTCAATTTATAAAAGTTGTTCTGTTTATCCCATAGACCTTTTTTATATAATTATAGTTAATAATTTTCACTCCATAGCGATTTATAGTAGTTGTTGTTTACCTCCTTTTGATTTTATTTATAATATCTTATCGGTATTTAATATAGCGGAGGTTTAATTGGAATACAATCTTGTCCATGCAATGATTGGAAGGTTCGCAGTGCTAATTCCACTACTTGGATTATTCTTTGAAGTTGCCACTTTGATAACCCAGAAAGAGCTGGTTTTTAAATTAGCAGGAGGAATAGTTATTTTAGGTAGTATCCTTGCAATAATTGCAGGACTTACAGGGGCACAGGAATATTTTTATCTAATGGAAGAAGCAGAAGCGTCAGTTTATTTCTGGCATGCAGTAGCAGCTTCAGTAATAACATTTTCATTTGTATTAATTCTAATTATGAGAATAACGCTGTTTTTCAAGAAAAAAGAGGCTTTATTTGTGGTTTATATGATTATTTATGTGCTTAATGTTATAGCAAACCTTTTCAGTAATGAGGTTGTAGTTCATACCTTAAGGGAGCATCTGACTTGAGGGTTTTACCTGAAAACCACTGGAAAAAACTATGGAATGTTGAGGAAAAAGACTGGAAAAACTGGCACTGGCAGATTAAAAACAGGATAAAAAGCCTTTCAGAACTTGAGAAAATCACAGGAAAAGATTTTTCAAAAGAAAAAATAACAGAAAAAATTTTTAAAGTCGGAACTACTCCCTATTATCTAAGCCTTGCAAAAGATTTTTCAAAAAATGACCCAATATTCAAACAGATAATACCTGACCTTGCAGAAATAGATGAAACAATCCAATCCTACGGTAGTTTTGACCCTTTTAATGAAGAAGTCTTAAGTCCGGTTGAAGGATTAACCCATAGGTATCCTGATAGGGTTTTGTTCAGGGCTACAAATTTTTGTTCTGTTTATTGCCGACATTGTATGAGAAAAAGAATTTTCCTTGAAGAAGAAAAGGCAAGGACTTATCAGGAATATGACCGTATGTTTGAGTATATTAAAAACAACAAAAATATAAAAGAAGTGCTTATCTCAGGGGGAGACCCTTTAACTCTGCCTAATAAAAAACTTGAGTATATTCTGGAAAATCTTTATAGGATTGAGCATATAGACATAATCAGAATAGGAAGTCGGGAACTTGTTGTTAATCCATTTAGATTTTACGATGAAAAACTTCTCAAGCTTTTTGAAAAATATGAAAAAATCTGGCTTGTAACCCATTTTAACCATCCTGATGAAATCACACAGGAAACAAAACAGGCTGTAAAAAATATATTTTCTACAGGAACACCTGTTTTAAACCAAACGGTTTTACTCAAAGGCATTAATGATAATGAAAAAACAATAGAAAGTCTTATGAGAAGCCTTTTAAAAGTAAAGATTAAACCCTATTATCTATTTTTCTGTGACCCGACAAAAGGAGTTCTCCATTTTAGAACTTCTCTGGAAAAAGGCATAAAAATAATGGAGTATCTAAGGGGAAGGGTTTCCGGTCTTGGAATACCAACTTATGCAATAGACCTTCCCGGTGGTATGGGAAAAGTTCCTCTGCTTCCTGATTACATTATTAGAGAAGATGAAAATCATATAATTTTCAAAAATTATGAAGGAAAAACAGTAAAAGTGAGCAAATCTTATCTGATATAATAAATAAAAGCTCAAAATCTATTTCCGGAGGATGTATGTTAATAAAAGAAAGATTGTTTACACCGGGACCTGTTCCATTACCACCACAGGTTATCAAAGCACTGGGACAGCAGATAATTCACCACAGAACACCAGAATTTACACAAATTTTCAACGATGTTCGCCAGAAACTCCAGAAATTACTTAAAACTGAAAGAGATGTTATTATGTTTGCCTCCTCAGGCACAGGGGCAATGGAAGCTTCAGTTCTAAATTTCTTTAAGAAAAAGGATAAAGTTCTTGTTATAAATGCTGGTAAATTCGGCCAGAGATGGAAAGAGCTTGGAACAACTTTTGAGCTTAATGTTATTGATTATCAGATAGAATGGGGAAAAACATATAGCAAAGAAAAAATTGAAGAAATTGTAAAAGAAAACCCTGACATAAAAGGAATTTTTGTTCAACAATCAGAAACTTCAACAACAACATACCACGACGTTAAGTTTTTAGGAGAAATATCTAAAAAGCTTGATGATTGTCTTCTTGTAGTTGATGGCATTACATCAGTCGGAGTTTATGAAGTTTATCCTGAAGAGATAGGCATAGATGTCCTTGTAACAGGTTCACAAAAGGCCTTAATGCTTCCACCGGGACTTGCTGTTTTGTATTTTAGTGAAAAAGCAGAAAAAAGACTTTCAACAAGCGATATTCCTAAATACTACTTTGATGTTGCAAAGGAAGCAAAAAAACAGGAAAACGGCCAGACAGCATACACACCGGCAATAAATCTAATCATTGCTTTAAACGAGAGCCTTAACCTTATACTTGATGAAGGGCTGCCGCAGCTTGCAAAAAGACATGAAATTATGGCAGAAGCCACAAGGGAAGCTGTTAAAGAAATAGGCCTTAAGCTTCTGTCAGAAAGTCCTGCAAACTCTGCAACAGGAGTTTATGCACCTGAAGGAATAAATGCAGATGATTTGAGAAAACAGCTGCTTAAGATAGGATTTAGAGTTGCAGGTGGACAAGACCATCTAAAAGGTAAAATATTCAGAATTGCCCACATGGGATACTTTGATTTTAATGATGTTATTCAGGTTATCGCCGGTCTTGAGCTTGCTTTGGCAAAAGTTGGTTATCCGGTTGAATTAGGTAAAGGTGTCAAAAAAGCACAGGAAATAATTCTCAAAAATATATAAGGAGCGGTCAAAGTGGCAGTAAGAATTATATATGTCAGACATGCAGAAAGTTTATGGAACCCAATCGGGAAATATCAGGGAAGATTAGACCCTGAATTATCAGAAAGGGGACACAAACAGGCACAGCTTCTTGCTTTAACACTGAAGAAATACTCTCCAACCGCTTTATATACAAGTCCGCTTAAAAGAACATATATGACAGCTGAATATATTGCAAAAGAGCTGGGACTGGAAATAAATATTGATGAGGATATTATTGAGATAGACCATGGGGAATGGTCTGGAATGCTTGTTGAAGAAGTTAAAGAAAAATATCCAGACATGTTCCGCCAGTGGCTTTATGAACCGGAAACAATAAAATTTCCCCACGGGGAAACCCTTGTTGATGTTTATAACAGGGTAAAAAGATTTCAGGAAAAAATGCTTGAAAAACATGATGGAGAAACAGTTATAGCAGTTTCCCATACAGTTCCAATCAGAGCCTCATTTGTCGCAGGACTGGATATTCCACTTTCAAAATTCTGGAGTTTTGGGTGTGATAATGCATCTTACTCAATACTTGATTATGACAAGGTCAGACCAATTCTTTATAAACTGAACAACACATACTTTTTAGGTGATTTATTTATACCTGCATTAGATGCACTATAAGGTGAGATATGGATATAGAAATTCCTGCCGGTGTTAAAGTTTTTAATCGGGCTGAAACCTACCAGCTAAACACCATAATAAACAAAATAACTAACACTTTTGAAAAATGGGCTTATGAGGAGATAAAACTACCTGTTTTTGAGTATTTTAATGTCCACAAAAAAGCCCTTGATGAAAATATAGCAGGTAAAAGCTTTAAAATTGTTGATAGAACAACAGGGGATATTCTGTCTTTAAGGGCTGATTTTACAGCCCAGATTGCAAGATATTTTTCCTCCCTAAAAAGAAAAGAGCTACCTAAAAGATACTACTACAAAGGAAGCATTTTCCGTTATTCTCCGCCGAAAACAGGGGATTTATGGGAGATATTCCAGACAGGTATTGAACTGATTGGCTCAGACAGACTTGAGGCGGATGCAGAGGTTATAACAATAGCCTGTAATGCTTTAAGCAATATCGGAATTAAAGATTTCCAGATAGACCTGAATAATATAAAAATTTTCACTGGTTTAAAAAATATTCTCCACCTATCAGAAAAGGAATACCAGCAGTTTATGCAGTTTATAAAAAACAGGGAAATATTTAATCTAAAAAAATTTGTTTCCCGATATGAAACCTCGCAAGAAATAAAAGAGTTTATTGTAAATATTCCAAAATATCAGGGTGGATTAAAACTTATACAGGGTTTAAAGAAATTTGTATCCAATTATCCCCAGCTTTTAGAACCACTTGAAGAGCTTGAGAATATATACAATATTCTTACAGAATATGGAGTAGCAGACAACGTTGTTTTTGACCTTGGGGAACCAAGGGAGTTTTCATACTACACAGGAATTGTTTTTGAGATTTTTATAAAAAATTTCTCTAAATCTATAGGACAGGGTGGTAGATATAACAACCTAATTTCCAGATATAATGGAGATATTCCTGCTACAGGATTTGCCTTTTATGTTTTGAATATCTGGCAGTATGCAAAAGAAAACAAACTGCTGGAAGAAAAGAAGCTTAAAGACTTTTTTATCATTGACCTAACACCTGATAAAAAGGCTGCATATCAGATTGGAAAAGCTTTAAGGGAAAAAGGATATATTGTAGGAAGGGATATAATAGATAGGGATTACAAAGAATCACTGAAATTTGCCTTTAACAACAGATATAAAAAAGCAATAATCATTGGACTGGACACAGACCCAAAAACTGTATATATTTATTCAACCCCTGAAAAATATGAAAAAATAAAAATACAGGATTTACTGGAAAAAATATAGCACCTCAGGTGCTAAATACACATAAAGGAGTTTTTTTTATGAAGGCTACAAACAACAAAGTGGTAACATTCCACTACACACTCAAGGACAAAGAGACAGGAGAAGTTCTTGACAGCAGTCAGGAGTATGGGCAACCTTTAACTGTTTTATTCGGTGCTCAAAATATCATTCCCGGACTGGAAAGCAGAATGGAAGGTATGGAAGCAGGGGAAAAAAGAACCATTGAAGTTCCTGCTTTAGAGGCTTACGGAGAGAAAAATCCAGAATTAATCCAGAAAGTTCCAAGGGAATACTTCCAGGGAATTGAACTGGAAAAAGGAATGCCTCTTCAGGCTCAAACTCCAGACGGACAAATCATAAATATGATTGTTGTTGATTTTGATGATAATGAAGTTACTGTTGATATGAACCACCCATTAGCCGGAAAAGACCTTGTTTTTGATGTTGAAGTTGTAAATGTTAGAGATGCCACACTTGAAGAAATTCAACACGGACACGCACACGGCGAAGGCGGAGTTCATCATTAAATAGAAGGGGTTTACAAGCCCCTTTTAATCTCTTCTCTCCATCTAACCATAAGGTCAGGATAATCGGTTGCTATTCCATCACTGCCCCTTTCTGCAAAAATCTCGGCAGTTTCTTTGTCATTTATAATCCATGATACAACCTTTAGCTTTAGCCTGTGGGCAAATCTAATTGCCTTTTCTGTGGCAAGTTTATAGTAAGGCAAAACAAATTCACAATTTATATCCTTGGCCTCAAGTATTTTTCCCGGAGGTCTCATATAGATTAATCCTGTTACAAGGGAATTATCTATCTGTTTTACCTGCTCAAGTGCTTCCTCATAAAAAGAGATAAAAGCCACCCATTCCTGTGCAGAGTGTTCAAAAACTTTATTTACAATATCCTGTGTTGTTTCAAGCTCTTTGATTTCTATGAACAAACCTGATTTTCCGTTAACCGTCTGTAAAGCCTCATCAAGGGTAGCAACAGGTTCTCCCTCAATGGTTATATTTCCCCTTATAAAATCAAAATCCACTTGTGAAGGTGGAATAGCCCTACCTGTTAGCCTTTTAAAATCTTTATCATGTAATAAAATAAGCTGCCCATCTTTTGTTTTTCTAATATCTACCTCAACAATATCAGCTCCGGATTTTATTCCATACTCAATGGCTGCAATTGTATTTTCAGGCTTTACCCCTTTTGCGCCTCTATGTCCAATAATTGCAAAAGGTTTCACAGAAAGCTTTTTTAGAATAAGCATATCAATCTCCTAATCTGGTATTATTTATTCTAAGGGCATTCAAAACAACACTCACAGAGCTAAAAGACATTGCAACCCCTGCAATAACAGGCTTAAGCAGTATTCCTGCCACAGGATATAAAATTCCCGCTGCAACAGGTATCCCGATAACGTTATAAATAAATGCCCAGAACAGATTTTGTTTTATAACATTCATACTAAACGAAGAAAGATTTATTGCCTTTAAAACTAAATTTAGCTCATTTTTCAAAAGTAGAATATCACCTGTTTCTTTTGTTATATCTGTTGCCTGAACAACGGCTATTCCAACGTTTGAAGATGCCATTGCAGGAGCATCATTTATTCCGTCCCCGATAAACATTACCTTCTCACCTTTCTGTTGCAGTTCCTTCACAATTCTGTATTTATCCTCAGGTTTTAGCTGGGCAAAGCATTCATCAAAGCCGGCTTCAGCACATATTCCCCTTGCTACTTCTTCTTTATCCCCTGTTAGTAAAACAGTTTTTATCCCTTTTTCTTTTAATTTATTTAAAACAGTCTTTGCTTCAGGTTTGAGGTTATCGCTAAGATAAAAAACAGCAACAAGTTTATCATCAACAGCTATTAAGAGCTCTGTTTTTTTAGAGTTTTCCTTAATAACAAACCCGTGTTCTTTTAGGAAAGCTTGATTTCCTGCTATAACATTTTTTCCTTCAATCATCGCAATAATTCCTTTTCCGGAAACTGATTTAAAACTTTCAGGTTTTGCCTCATACTCAGGGATTTTTTCTAAAACAGCTTTTGCAACAGGATGGTTAGAGTTTTTCAAAGCAGGATAAGCATATTTTAACAGCTGTTTATCAAATATTTTTTCTTCTATAACAGAGAGCTTTCCTTCTGTTATTGTTCCCGTTTTGTCAAAAATAGCAACGGTAATATCCTTAATCCCTTCAATAATTTCCGGATTTTTAATCAGTATCTTTTCTTTAGCTCCTTTGCTTACTGCAACAACAATGGCAATTGGTGTAGCAATTCCGAGGGCACATGGACAGGCAATGATTAAAACAGAAACAGAAGATAAAAATGCTATATCCGGTTTATCCATCAAATACCATATATCAAAAGTTAGAATAGAAATAATAAGAATAGCAGGAACAAAAACTGCCACAACCTTGTCAGCAAGTCTTCCAACAGGTGGTTTTTTTTCTTGTGCCTGTGACACCAGTTTTGCCAGCTGGGATATAAATGCATCTTTTCCTGTTTTTGTGGCTTTGATTAATATATATCCATCAACAAGAAGACTACCGCCTAAGACTGTATCCCCTGTTTTTTTCAAAACAGGCAGGCTTTCCCCTGTGAGAATTGACTGGTCAATCTCTCCGGAACCCTCAATAACTACGCCATCAACAGGAACCCTTTCGCCGGCTTTCACCACAACAATATCTCCAACTACTATACTATCAGCAGGAATCACTGTCTCTTTTCCATCTACAATTATTAATGCTTTTTGGGGTTTTAGTTTAAGGAGTTTTCTCAAAAATCCTGTTGCCTTATTTCTGGAACGGCTTTCTAGATATCTGCCAAGTAAAACAAATGTGATAATAGCAGCTGCACCGCCAAAATAAGTTGACCTCATATTCTCAGGAAAAAGGAAAGGAAAGAATATAACAAAAACCGAATAAAAATAAGCAGCAGAAGTCCCTATAACAATAAGCAGGTTCATATCGGCAATTCTGTTTTTCAGACCACCTATTGCAGACCTGTAAAACTCCCAGCCTGCCCCAAACTGGACAATAGAGGCAAATATCAGGGAAAGGACATTTTTCAGGTTTAAAAATTCATTTGACTGGATTAGAGGCTTTTCCAGAAAAGGCAGTTTAAAAAATTCAAGGGAAAATACCAAAACTGTAAAAATTAAAGCAATAATAAACCTAATTTTAAGGCTTTTTTCTTCCTCTAACTTTTTTTTTCAAAATTTTCTAAATCTTCAGAGGCATCATAACCAAGCTCTTTTATCTTGGCTATTATCTGTTCTTTGGTTATTTTTGCAGGGTCGTATTCAAAAACACCTTTTGATGTTGCCAGATTAACCGAGGCAGAAATAACTCCTTCTGTAGCCCTAAGTGTTGCCTCTATACCAGCGACACATCCGGCACAATGCATTCCTGATATGTTAAGTTCTACTGTTTTCGTTTTTCCTGTAGTTTCTTTCTTTTCATTCTTATCATCTTTTCCACCGAAGAAAAACCAGCTTATACCACCTATCATTAACGCGGATACCGATAAAACAGCGAATTTATCCAACTTTCTGCCTCCTGGCTATGATACAGAATAATTTATTCCAAACTCTGCGAAAAGTGAACTCTTTTATTATAAAATTTTTTAGCCTTAAGATTTAACCGAAAAATATTAAAAAGCGGAGGTAAACATATCTGAAAGGATATAGAAGCTGGGCAGAAATCAGCAAAGACCGAGTTGAATATAATTTAAAATTAATACACAACTATGTAAAAAAAGATATATTTGCCGTAGTAAAGGCAGATGCCTATGGGCATGGTGCAGAAAATATATCCAGAATTCTCCAGCAGTATCCATTCGTAAAATATCTATGCGTTGCAACAGCAGAAGAAGGAAAAGAGCTAAGGCAGGCAGACATAAAAAAAGATATTCTGGTTTTAGGGGGAGTTCTTCCTGACGAAATCAAATGTTTTAAGGATTATGACCTTGTCCCTGTAATCTCCGATTTTAACCAGCTTCAATTAGTCCAGAAATATAATATATCCCGTATCCATATAAAATTTGATACAGGAATGCATAGACTCGGATTTCTACCGGAAGAAATAGACCAGGTGTTAAATAGCTTGAATGGTTTAAATGTAGAAGGCATTTTATCCCATTTTCCATCTGCTGACATTGACCCTGAGCTAACCGAAAAACAGATAAAACAGTTTCAAAAAATAGTTGAAATGGTAAAAAAAGCCGGAATAAATCCCAGATACATACATCTACAAAACAGTGCAGGACTTATGTATAAATGTGATTATTGCAATGCAGTCAGGATAGGTATTTCCATATACGGAGAAAAATCTGCTCCTAATTTTTCAATTCCTGTTAAAACTGTTATGTCAATCAAATCAAAAGTTATTGCTATAAAAAATCTGAAAAAAGGAGAAACTGTATCCTACGCAGGCACTTTTACAGCCCCAAAAGATATGAAAATAGCAATTGTGTCCTTTGGATATGCAGATGGTTTGCCAAGGGATTTATCAAACAAAGGATACTTCCTTATTAATCATCAAAAAGCAAATATTATAGGCAATGTGACAATGGACATGACAATAGTTGATGTCTCCCATATAAAAAACATAAAAATCGGGGATACTGTAACGGTTGTTGGCAAAGACAACGGAAATGAAATATATTTTGAGGATATAGCAAGGTTGTGCGGCACAATACCTTATGAGATAATGTGCAGAATATCAAAAAGGGTTAAAAGGGTTGTTATCTAATGGAAAATCAAAACTTTTCCATACTTGTTGTTGATGATGAGGAAAACATAACAAGTCTATTAAAGGATATACTGGAAGACGAAGGATTTAATGTTGATGTTGCCTATTCCCTTCACTCTGCAAAGGAAAAACTAAAGGAAAAAGATTACGATATTGTTTTTCTTGATGTCTGGCTTCCTGACGGGGAAGGAACAGACCTTATACATTTTATAAAAGATATAAATCCTATAACAAAAATCATTATGATTTCCGGCCATGCAAATATCCCTATTGCCGTAAAAGCCCTGAAAGAAGGAGCCTTTGACTTCCTTGAAAAACCTATTTCAACAGATACAATCCTTGCGGTCTTAGAAAAAGCCATAAAAGAAATCAAAAAGGATTTAGAATACACATTTCTAAAACAGGAATTAACCAAAGATATAGAAATTATAGGAAACAGCCCACCTATCCAGAAACTAAAAAAACAGATTGAAAAAGTGGCAAGAACGAATGCATGGGTAATGATTTTCGGAGAAAATGGAACAGGTAAAGAGCTTGTTGCCCGTTCTATTCATTTCCTTAGTGATAGGGCAAATAAACCATTTGTTGATATAAACTGTGCTGCCCTGCCGGATGATCTGATAGAAGCAGAGCTTTTTGGATATGAAAAGGGGGCATTTACCGGGGCAATGACAAGAAAACCGGGAAAGCTGGAAATAGCAGACGGGGGGACACTATTCTTAGATGAAGTAACAGACATGAGCCTCGCAGCACAGGCAAAGTTATTAAGAGTTTTGGAAGAAAAGGAGTTTACAAGACTTGGTAGTAATCAGAAAATAAAAGTGGATATCAGGGTTATATCAGCCACAAATAAAGACCTTGAAAAAGAAATTGAAGAGGGTAGATTTCGTCAGGATTTGGCATTCAGACTGGCTGTTGTTCCAATCTATGTTCCACCTCTAAGGGAAAGGGGAGAAGATATAATTCTCCTTGCTGAGCATTTCCTTAAGAAATCATGTATAGAAAACAAAATTCCTCCTGTAAAACTCTCGGAAGATGTCAAAAAAGTTCTCCTAAAATATGATTGGCCTGGAAATGTTAGAGAGCTCAAGAACCTAATGGAAAGATTATGTATCTTTGCTTCAGGTGAAGAGATTACACTGGAGGATTTACCACCGTATATTTTCAAGGGAAAATCACCAGTCGGAAAGAAAAAAATAGAAATAAAACCCTTAAAAAAAGTAAGGGAAGAGGCAGAAAAAGAAGTTATAAAACTTGCCCTTGAAAAATATAACCGTAATCTAAAGGAAGTAGCAAAAGCTCTTGAGATAGATCTTTCCTCACTTTACAGAAAACTAAAACAATATAATCTGGAGGAGTAAAAATGCCCTATGTTAATGTGAAAATAGCCGGAGAGCTAACAAGGGAGCAGAAGCAAAAAATTGTTGAAGGTATCACGAAAGTTCTGGAAGAAGTTGCAAACAAACCTCCATTGCAACCTATGTGGTTATTGAAGAAGTTGATAGGGATAACTGGGGAAAAGGAGGAAAACTATTATCAGACAAATAATAAAAAGGCGGCAAAGCCGCCTTTGAACTTAGAATAGAATTCCTGCTTCCACAAAAGGCTGTTTTATCTTGATATCAGCAGAAACATCATCAATATCATCTATTTTAATCTTTTCATACTTATATCCAACACCGATAAACGGCTTTACTATCATTGTTTGAAAAGGTTTTACTTTTAACTCTCCGGTAATATCATAAAAATGATGTCCTCCATAAGCTATACCATTTCCTTCAACAAGTATGGAGAAATAATCAACAGGTTTAAATTCAACAGCACCATGTAGCATTGGAATAGGAATTGTAAGGGATTTTGAATCTTCATCTCCGGTAGTTAAATCTTTAACTTTTGCATAAAAATCAACAACTCTGATATTTAGTCCTATTTCTGCATCTAAAACATGTGTTACATTCACAAATGGAAGGTTATAAAAAAGAACTGCATCATAGTGGTCTAAACGAAGTTTGGAATAAACCCTGTCATTTACTGTAATTGTGATATTACCAAATGTGTAGTTATTTTTAACTGTTCCTGTTCCTTCAAATCTCATTTTCTCATACATAAGTTTGATATTTGGAAGAATAGGAATAGGATGTTCCAGTTTAGCCCTCAAGAAGAATGAATTTTCATCATCAAGTCCCAGTTCATCTGTATCGATATCATTTCCTTTATAGCTTCCTGAACCATCAATACTTTGTTTGATATAACCGGCAGAGATTTCTCCATCAACACCGGGAACTGCTAAAGCAGATGTTACAGCAAAAACTGATGATAATGCAGCAAAGAATAATCTTTTCATGTAACCCTCCTTATCTTTCTCTTATTCCTGCTATGAATTCCTCAACCATTTCTCTGGCCTGCCAGTCTTTATACTGGATAGGTGGATGTTTCATTGTATAAGCAGAAATAGAATAAAGAGGTCCTCCTATTCCTCTATCCTGAGCAAGTTTTGCACATCTAATTGCATCTATAGCAACACCTGCACTGTTTGGAGAATCTTCAACATCCAGTCTAAGTTCTATATGCATAGGAACATCCCCAAACAGTCTTCCTTCCAGCCTGATAAATGCAACTTTTCTGTCTTTAAGCCATGGAACATAGTCAGATGGTCCAATATGAATATTTCTTGGATCCATTCCATAAGGAATGAGAGATGATACTGCTTCTGTTTTTGATTTTTTCTTTGTTGCAAGTCTGCTTCTTTCAAGCATATTTAAAAAGTCTGTATTTCCACCGACGTTAAGCTGATAGGTTCTATCTATTTTTACTCCCCTGTCTAAAAGAAGTTGTGTTAAAACCCTATGGGTTATTGTAGCTCCTACCTGGGATTTAATATCATCCCCAACAGCCGGAATACCTTCTGCTTCAAATCTTTTTGCCCATTCATCATCTGAAACAATAAATGTTGGCATACAGTTAACAAAAGCAACTCCTGCCTTTAAACAGGCTTCTGCATAATATCTTGCAGCCTGCTCTGCACCAACAGGCACATAATTTATAAGAACATCTGCACCTGTCTCCATAAGCACTTTTGCAACTGTATCAATGCTATCTTCCTTTGCATCAGAGAGCACAAATGCATTTTCCGGAGGATAATTTTTCATATGTTCAGGGTATCCATCTAAAACCTTTCCTTTTCTTACCTTTACACCTGTTTTTGGGATATCTCTCTGGAAAACAGTTGTGCAGTTTGGAGGATTAAATATAGCTTCTGACACATCATATCCAACTTTTCTTTCATCAATATCCCATGCTGCAACAACTTCTATATCCCAGGGTTTATATCCCCCGATATCTTCATGCATGAGACCGCTTGCTTCAATATTCTGTTTTTCCTTGTAGTAATAAATCCCCTGAATTAATGCACTGGCACAATTTCCTACGCCAGCTATTGCTATTTTGATTTTTTTGTCTGGCACCTCTTTCCTCCTAAAGTATTATCTGTTTTGCTTTTAAAATTTCCGGTATATCAAGGATTTCTTCCAAGATTACATCTGTAATTTTTTCGTCCAGCTGTAGAGCTCCAAGGGCAACTTTGCCTTTCTCAAGTCTTCCAAGCCTGAACCCTGCAATGTTTATGTTATGTCTTGCAAGAATTTCCCCTATTTTAGCTATTACTCCAGGAACATCTTTATTTTCGAACATAAGAATAACACCTTCAGGGTCTATATCTATCCAATATCCATCAACCAGCATTATTTTTGGTATTTGGTTATAAAATGCTGTTCCACCTACTATATGTTCTTTTCCATTTTCAACTGCTGTTATCTTTATAAAATCTTTAAATACAAGTCCTTCTTCCCTTGAGCTTTCAATAACATTTATACCCCTTTCTTTAGCTAAAAATGGAGCATTAATAATATTTACCGGCCTATCTAAAATAGGTTCTAAAAATCCTTTTAAAACATAGGCAGAAATAGGTTTAATATGCTCGGCGATAGAACCTCTAACTTCTATATTAAGTTCCTTAAAGTTGCCACCTGCATATTGGGTAAGGAAACTACCTAATTTTTCGGCAAGTTGCAGGAATGCTTTTATATTCTCAAAGCCTTCTGTTATTGTAAATGGTGCGTTTACAGCAGCTTCAACAAACTGACCTTTAAGGGCTGCTATTACCTGCTGTGCTATTTTAATTGCAACTTTATCCTGAGACTCATAAGTGTTTGCTCCAATATGTGGAGACAAACTTATATTTGGAAATTCAAAAAGCCTTCTTATTCTGTCGTCTGGGGGTTCTTTACTGAAAACATCAAGTCCAATTCCGGCAAATTTACCTTTTTTCATATATTCATACATGGCATCTTCATCAACTATGCCACCTCTTGCACAGTTGATGAAATAAACACCATCTTTCATAAGTTCAAACTCTTTTTCTCCTATCATTCCCTTTGTTTCCTCTGTTAGAGGACAGTGGAGAGAAATAATATCTGACCTTTTTATAAGCTCATGAAGGGTATCAACAAGTTCTACCCCTAATCTATCTCCTTTTTCTCTCGGGATATATGGGTCATAGGCTATTACTGTAGCTCCAGATGCTTTACATCTGATTGCAACCTGAGAACCAACATTACCCAGTCCAATAATTCCAACAACTTTTCCGTCTAATTCCTCGCCCATAAATCTCTTTCTGTCCCATTCTCCTCTCATCATGGATTCATGGGCAAGATGGAGTTTCCTAAGAACTGCGTATAGATGAGCCATTGTAAGCTCAGCAGCTCCGACAGTATTCGCCCCCGGTGCATTTACAACCAGAATTCCTCTTCTGGAACATCCTTCGAGGTCAACGTTATCAACACCAACTCCGGCTCTACCGACTACTTTTAATTTTTCTGCTCTTTCAAGGAGTTCTTCATTTACAGGAGTTCTACTTCTTGTGATTATTGCATCATAATCTTTGATTATCTCTAAGAGTTCTTCCCATCTAATTTCAGGCTGATAATCAAGGTCTATTTCAGGATCATTGTTGAGTATATCAAGGCCTTTGTTAGATAGGTGGTCAGTTACAAGGACTTTGAACATTTTATATAAATTCCTCCTTACGAAAATTTAATGAAATATTATTATATATTGAATACGATAGAAAGTGTTAATATATATGCTATTTCTAATATTTTGAATTTGATCAAATAGAAAAGTTGCTAAAATTAGGACATTACTGAAAGTGAAAACATTTAGAGAAATTTTAAACAACCTAAATTAAAATTTCTGCTGATAAATCTAAAATCCTATCCCATATAGTTTAGATAAAACTCGTTAATTAGATTGAATAAAAAAATTTAATTTGGCAAGTGTCCTTCAAGGATTAGCTAAGATTTAAAAATTTTTATAAATCCTCTTTGGAGGTATTAAGTTGCATCAACTTTTGCGAAGCAAATTGGCGACCGAATGGGAGCAGCCTCCAGTAATGCGAATATATTTCCTATTCAAAATACAAAACTTAACAATAATTATTATTGATTTCTTGCCAAAGACAATTTAGCAATTTATGTTTACTAAGCCATATTCTTTTTCCATATAACCATCTATTTAATATATTTAATTAAATAATTTACTTTTTCATACCAATTATTATACTGGCAACAACAAGTAGCAAGAAAATAACCATTATTGCTACAAGTTTTATCATCCTTACCTCCTATGGTTAATAATTACTAACCATAGTATATCTTATTATGTTAAAATTTATATTAATTATCCGGAGGTTTCAAAAATGGAGAATACCTGGTGGGAATTAGCTGGAATTATATTTTTTACATTTATGGTTATTACTGTCGGTCTTATCTGGGGTCTTGCAATAAAAGCAAGCTATAACGAAGAAAGAGAAAAACAAAAACAACAGCAACAGGCACAAAAAAGGGAAAACCAATGAAAAGAAACTGGCCTTTTATAATTATCACAGGAGTCGGCATATTTGCCACACTCGTTTTTCTGTATATCTTTGTATATGGCCTTGCAACCAGAACAGTAAAATCAGCAGTTCTTATAGAAAAAGCATATCCCCATGTAAAACCACAGGAATATCTTAATCTTCTTCAGAGAAAAGCAGCAGCAAATAATCTCAAGATAATACAGCTCAGGTCTGATAGAGGATATTTTCTAATTCAAATTATCAACGATAAAAAACTTGATGAAGTTTTATCTATAGCTCCACAGGTTGCACCACTTGCTATTGTAAACCTTGTTATATACGACCTTGGAGATGGCACGGGAATAGTAGGAAACAACCCTTACCTATGGGATATAGTTGTTGATAGTGCAAAGGTTGATGAAATAGCCGAAAGCTACTCAAACGAACTTTCTGATATATTAGATAGTATCTACTGGGATTACAAAAAAGAGCAGGAGTTACTTAAATAATGCCATATATAGTTAGAGTTCGTAGAGAATTTCAGGCAGCCCATTATTTAACCGATTATCACGGAAAACCTGAACCCCTTCATGGACACACATGGGAAGTGGAGCTTTTCATCCGTGCAGATAAGCTGGATAAAGGGGGAATGGGATTTGATTTTGTGGAAATACATCAATTTTTAGATGAGATTCTCCCAGATTACAAATGTATGAATGATATCTATGATTTTTCTCCAAGTGCTGAAAATGTTGCCAAATATATATACGACAGAGTAAAAGAAAAATACCCCACCCTCCAAAAAGTTGTAGTATGGGAAACAAAACACGGTGGCGCCGAATACTTTGAAGAATAAATGTTGACAGGGATTATCCCGGTAATATATTGATTTATGTAGGAATAAAATAAAAGGAGGGTGGAATGGCTGAAGACCCTAAATATCACGAAGAAGAAGAAAGGGTTCACGAGTATCGGGAGCCCAAGGTAGTAAAAGAAAGTATTTTCACAGGAAGTAAAGCCCTTGAAAAAGCTCCAAAAATTTATGGAATCCCTACTGGAATTGAAGGATTAGATGATTTATTTTTTATTGTTGAATCGGAAGACGGAAAAATAGTCAAAAAATCTTTAGGTGGAATACCAGCTTACTCAGTTTTTAATATCACCGGTGTAAATGATACCGGTAAATCTCTTATGGTTGAGCAGTTCACAGTAGAACAGGCAAGAAAAGGCCATAAAGTAGCCTTTATCACAGTTGAATCACCGGCAAATTTTGTAATTGCCTCAATCAAAATGAGAGCAGCTGCTATGGGATATAACTTTGATGAGTTTGAAGACAATGTTATTCTCATAGATGCTGCATCACATTCAACACTAAGGGAGAATATTCCTGACCTGCTGGCAACCCTTGCTTATGCAATAAAAACTTATCATATCAAATTCACAGTAATTGACTCTATAACAGGGCTGTTTGAAAACAGGGAAATGATGGCAAGGGGAATAGTCAGAAGATTGTTTAACTTTATGAAAAAGTGGTATCAGACAGCACTTTTCGTATCCCAGAAAAGAAGCGGTCACGAGGAACTGACATCAGAGGCAGCCGGCGGATATGCAGTTGGCCATATTGTTGATGGAACAATGGTTCTTGCGAAAGAATTAATTGATTCCTCATTTAAAGCAAAACTGTATAAAAAAGAGATTGGCGAAATAGTAAGACTATTCAGAATTGATGGTTGTAGAATGTCTGGCCATGACACAAGAACCCATTATCTTGAAATAACTGACACAGGACTGGTCAGGATACTGGGACCAATTGGAAAATAAAAAAATTAAATAAAAGGAGGGCTGAAAATGGTAGTATTAATTACTTCAAAACCTGTAGATGAACATGATTTAGAAAATCTAGTTGGAAGGGTATTTTTCAAAGCAATAGACCTGCTTGGAGGACTTCACAAACTCGCTGAATACAGAACATTAACATGGCTGCCATCATTGGCAAGGGCAGCGTTTGCGATAGTTCTCAGAGAGGAATATCTCAAAACAGAAGAAGAAATTGCAGAAATTGTAGGTCTTACAAGAAACACAGTAAGAAACATACTCAGAGCTGACCCAAATGCTGCAATGTTCAAAATTGAGCACATGGACGAGCTGACAAAAGAAGAGAAAAAAGAACTAAGAGTTCATACCGCCGGTGGAGTTGCAAAACTTGCTTATAAACTGGTCAAAGAAGGTGAAGAAGCACAAACATTACTTGAATTCTGTAGAGAAATGTCTGCTAAAGCTGTTCAAGTATGTGAAGCACCATGGGCTTACACAGTGCTTAAACACAGTAAAGGCTTAAAATATCCAGTCCAAGATGCAGCAGCACTTAAAGAAAAATTAGGCGGTATAACAATAAAAGGCATTCCAGCTTCAGAAGTGGCTGAAGGTTTATCTTATCCAATTAAAAACCCTGCACAACTTCTCCATGAAATAAAAGAATTCTTACAGATGAAAGGTGTAGAATAAAAAATCAAAGCGGGCTTCAGCCCGCTTTTTTTATTTCAAAACACAGGAGAGGAAAATGGAAAGCAAAGTTATACCCCTTATATACAAAAATATGTGTCCAAACTGTGGAGGAGATATAACTTCTGAAAGACTCTTTAAAGGTCTTGTATGTGAAAACTGTCTTCCTGATGAAGTTCCACGGGAAGATTTGTGTGATTTTTTAGGCTATGGAAAGTTCCTTGATGTTTGTCAGCTATGGAGCAAAGTCAGGGACTTTAAGGAGTTTTTCAGACAAATTATAAAAAATGATTTATGGTCTATACAGGAAACCTGGGCTACCAGATTTTTCCTGAATATCTCTTATGCACTTCTTGCCCCAACAGGTATAGGTAAAACCACATTTGGGCTTGTTTTATCCAAATACCTGAAAGACAAAGAAAATAAAAAAGCATACCTAATCTTCCCTACACAGATGCTTGTTAATCAGGCACATGAAAGATTGGTATCCTTTGGAGTTCCGGAAGAAGATATTCTTGCATATACATCAAAATTTGCAAAAACAAAGAAAAAACAGGAAGAATACAAAGAAAGAATAAAAAATAACGATTTTAAAATTCTCCTGACCACAACAATGTTTTTATACAAAAATATAGACATTATTCCCAAAGGAGAATATGCCTTAGTCTTTGTTGATGATGTTGATAGTATCCTAAAATCTGCAAAAAATATAGATAAAGTTCTTATGCTTCTTGGATTTACACAGGAAGACATTGATTACACATTAAAATTCATAACATTTAAACAAAATCTGTTTAAAAAAGGACAACCAACAGAGGAAGATTTTGAACTACTGCAGCACTGGCAGGCAAAAATCCAGAAAATAGCAGAAAAAAGAAAAGGTGTTCTTATAGTTTCCTCAGCTACTTCAAATCCAAGGTCAAAAAGGGTAAATCTATTCAGGGAATTACTTGGTTTTGAAGTAGGAAGACCATCTTTAACCCTAAGGAACATAGAGGATGTATATGAAAAACCTGAAAAAGTATGGGAAAGAAGTATTGATGTAATCAAAAAACTAGGAAAAGGTGGACTGGCATTTCTCTCATCATCAGAGACAAGGGAAACACTTGAAAAATATGTGGAATTCCTAAACCAAAACGGCATTACAGCAGTATCCTATGAAGAATTAATGGATAGGCTTGATGAATATAGAGAAGGCAAAATTCAGGTTGCCGTCGGATTTGCAAGCTACAGAAATCCTCTTGCAAGGGGAATTGACCTACCTGATGTGATTAGATATGCTGTTTTTATCGGTGTTCCAAAACTCCAGTTTAATATCAGATTTGAAGAAGAGTTTATCCATCTTTATTACTTTATGCTGTCTTTAACTCCATTCCTTGCAAGGAAAAAGCTATTAGACCCTCTGGAAGTAAAACAGCTTTACGATTACATAAACTACCTGAAAATATATGCCTTTATCCCTCCTGAAAAGCTTGAGCCTGAAAAACTAAACAAAATGCGCCAGATACAACAATACGTTAAGAAACTGATAGAAAAACCTGAGATTTTCTCAGCTGTCCAGCAATCTCCGGAAATCACCCTCAAAAAAGAAGGAGATACATTTATCCTGACAACCGCCGACGTAACTGGTTACATACAGGCTTCAGGAAGGACTTCCAGATTGTATGCAGGCGGTTTAACAAAAGGACTGGCTTATCTGCTTGTGGACGATGACAAAGCATTTTATTCTCTGCAGAAAAAGGTAAGATGGTTCAGCGAAGATATAGAGTTTAAACCTGTTGAAGAAATTAATCTTGAGGAAATCCTTAAACAGATAGATGAAGATAGGGAAAAAGTCCGAAAAGTTTTATCAGGAGAATTCATAAAAGAAGAAAGACAATCATTCCTTACAACAGTTGTTATTGTTGAATCTCCAAACAAAGCAAGAACAATAGCCAACTTCTTCGGAAAACCCCTTAGAAGAAAATTAAAAAATCTTGATGCTTATGAAATAGCTATAGGTGAAAGATTTCTGACCATCGTCGCAAGCAAAGGGCATGTTTACGATCTGAATAAAGAGGAATATTACTTTGGAGTTAAGAAAAACGGTGAACTTGTTCCTATATTTGAGCCGATAGATGAAAGTAAAAACAATATCATCCAGAGCATAAGAGAACTTGACCTTGAAGTCAATGAGATATTCATTGCCACAGACCCTGACACAGAAGGCGAAAAAATTAGTTATGACCTGTTTTTAAACTCTCTACCTTATAACTACAACATAAAAAGGGCTGAGTTCCACGAAGTAACCAAAAAGGCATTTTTAGAGGCCATTAAAAACTACAGGGATTTTGATGTAAATCTGGTAAAAGCCCAGCTTGTTAGAAGGGTTGCAGACAGATGGATTGGGTTTACCATTTCCCAGTATATCCAGAAAAAACTCCATAGACACTGGCTATCAGCAGGTAGAGTTCAAACACCTGTCTTAGAATGGGTAATAAACAGAACAGATGAAGCAAAACAGAAAATAGCAATTGTTAGAGTTGAGATAAATGGTTATCCATTTGAGTTCCAGTTTGAAGATAAGAAAAAGGCTAAATGGTTCTATGACCATCTTGAGTTTGTAATGGTTAAAGCCCTTGAAAAAGAGGAAGAGCATCTATTTGTTAAGCCATTTACCACAGATACTATGCTGTCAGAGGCTGCAAGGGAGCTTAGATTTTCTCCTCAAGAAACAATGCAGCTTGCACAGGATTTATTTGAGGCAGGACTTATCACATACCATAGAACAGATAGTATAAGGGTTTCCGAAGCAGGAGTATTTGTTGCCAAAGAATATATAACTGAAAACTTTGGTGAAGAATACTTTAAACCCAGAACTTTCTCTACAGCAGGCGGAGCCCATGAATGTATTAGACCTACACGACCTATGGATGCTGATGATTTAAGGTCAATGATTTACACAATGAACCTGCAAGGAATAACAAACAAGCATATCCGCCTTTATGACCTGATATTCAGGAGATTTATGGCCTCACAGATGAGGGAAACAGTAGTTGAAAAAACAACCTATGATATAAGAGCTTTTGATGAGGAACTACAGGAAGGAGTTTTAACCAGAATAATTGAACACGGCTATGACCTGATACTGCCTGTTAAGGTTTATTCAATTCCTGAAGGTAAAATAGAAGTAAAAGACAAAAAATCATATCATCTAAAGCCTAAAGTTCCTTACTATACATTTGCAACACTTATTCAAGATATGAAGGAAAAAGGTATCGGAAGACCTTCTACCTATGCAGTAACAGTTCAAAAACTTTTAGACAGGCATTACATAATAGAAAGAAGAGGATACCTTTTCCCAACAAAACTGGGAAGAACTGTAATGGCACTGATTAAAAAGAGAGAAGATATTTATAAATTTGTTAATGAAAACTACACAAAACAGCTTGAAGAAATTATGGACAAAGTAGAAAGAGGAGAAGCAGACTACGAAGAAGAACTGGAAAAGCTGTTTAATGAACTAAAAGAGAAAAAATTATTCTTTAAAGTAGAACTTGGAAAGTATGCCTATGAAGAATGAAAATCATAAATTCCTGCCTAAATTGGATATAGAATTTTTAAAAAATAAGGGTGGCAGGTAAGAAAATGAAACTGAAGGTAAACGGAGAATACAGGGAATTTAACAAAGACCAGCTTACAATAAAAGAACTTGTTCAGGAACTTGGTATAAAAGCACCAAACTATGCTGTTGCTGTAGGAATGGAAGTTATTCCCAAAAGTGAGTATGAAACATACCAGCTAAAAGACGGAGACGTCGTAGAAATAGTTACCTTTGTAGGCGGAGGCTAAAGCCCAAACCTCAGGATAAGCTTTCCGTCCTCTGCCTTTATATCTTTTAGAAAGCGATACATTAGTTTTTTGTTATCAAATCTATAAACCGGAACTGTGCTGAATACTTCACCAATAAATCCAAACAGAGTTTTTCTGTGATTTTCAGGTATAAAAGAAACAAGATTTTTTCTGAAAAATTCTAACTTTTCAATAACAGGGTCTTTCAGGTATATAGCCCTTTTTTCAGGGTCATATTTGATACCACCTGATATAAGAACTTTTCCTTTTACTTCAGGAAGCATTTCCACAGAATAAATTACATCAGAACCTATCTTAATTCTGTCTTTTTGAATATTTAGCACATCAGGATTATCCAGTTTTATATGGACAAATTTATATTTTTTCTCAACAGGGAATTCCTTTTTCAGATAATCATTAAGTTCCTTTGTGGAAAGGGTGAGTGTTAATCCAGGAGTTCCTCCCTGATTTCCTGTCTGAACACAACCAGTTATGACAAAGGCAAACATAAAAAATACAAGAAATATTTTTCTCATCACTCCCTCCCTTATTTATTATCCTCCGAGGAAACTGTTATTATTGTTTTAACATTTCCCCTTGGATTCCAGTCACCTATTACTTCTAAAAACCTTGGTTGAAGCAGGTTGTATAAATCATCATATATCTTATTGGTAGCTTCCTCGTGGGATATATACTGATTTCTGTATTTGTTCAGATAAAGTTTAAGTGATTTCAGCTCAACAATATACTGGTCAGGTATATATCTAATTTTTATTGTTGCAAAATCCGGATATCCGGAACGAGGACATAAGCATGTAAACTCAGGAAAGGTTATATCAATTGTGTAATTTTTTTCCGGATTTGGATTAGGCCATCTTTCTAATTTTGCTTCCTGTATTTCCTTTTCTCCGTATTTTAACTGACTCATCTATACCTCTCTGCTTATTATATATTTTGCAATTTCCTGCAAGATTTCAGGGGATTTTAATATTTTAATCTCATTTACTGCTTTTTCAATATAATCTTTTGCTATTTTTTTAGATTTTTCAATACCATACAAAGATGGATATGTAAGTTTATTTTTCTCCCTATCTTTTCTGGTTTTTTTTCCTAATTTTTTCTCATCTCCTATCTCATCAAGCACATCATCCCATATCTGAAATGCCAGTCCTATATAAAGACCATAATTTTTGAGAACTTTTTCTTCCTCATCTGTTGCATTTGCCAGAACAGCACCTATCTGGCAACAAGACTGGATAAATTTTGCTGTTTTATGGGTATGTATAAACTGAATATCATCAAAAACATTTTCTTTTTCATGGAGTATATCAGCTGCCTGTCCTCCTACCATTCCGTATATACCTGTTCCATGGGCAAGGAGATTAATAACTTTTATAAGCTTTTCAGCCGGAACACTTTGGTTCTGAGATATCAGTTCAAAGGCATAAGACTGAAGACCATCTCCGGCAAGAATTGCGATTGCTTCTCCGAAAACCTTATGGCAGGTAGGTTTTCCTCTCCTAAGGTCATCATCATCCATTGCAGGAAGGTCATCATGTATCAGGGAGTATGTATGGATAAACTCTGCTGCAACAGCAATATCAACTATATCCTCTATATCTTCTTTCCCTACCGCTTTAGCACTTTCCAGTATCAAAATAGGTCTAAGTCTTTTTCCACCGGCATTAAGGGAATAAGCCATTGCCTCAAAAAGTTTTTCAGGAGTTCCTGATGGAATATATTCCTGAATTTTCCTATTGATAAATTCTGCCTGCTGCTTAAGATAAGCCTTTATATCCATATATCCTCTCAAATTTTGTATTAACCAGAAAAATATAAAATATTTTCACATAATATCAAAGGCATTTTCTATATGTCTTATCTGGTTTTTGTCAATGGCTATTACATCAAACCTGATATTTTCATAATTTGTAGTTGTTTTTGTTAAATAAGCATTTGCAGTTTTCATTATCTTCTGGATTTTCCGGTGGTCTATACTTTCTTCAGGTGAAATAAAACTGCCGCTTCGAAACCGAACCTCTACAAATATAAGGGTATTACCCTGTTTGGCTATAATATCAATCTCACCATATCTGGTTCTAAAATTTCTGTCCAGAATGGTATAACCTTTTTGCTTCAAAAAATTTACAGCTTTTTCTTCTGCTATTTTCCCGATATTAGAACTACTCATAAAAATGATTATACCAGCAAGCTGATATAATAGTTTTCAAAAATATTTTTGAGGAGTGGCAAATGATAAAAAGATACACCCTTGAAAGAATGGGAAATGTGTGGAGCGAAGTTAACAAATTTCAAAAATGGTTAGATGTTGAGATTGCAATTTGTAGAGCATGGAACAAACTTGGAAAAATTCCTGATGAAGCCCTTAGGGAAATAGAAGAAAAAACATATATTGATGAAAGCGTTGTTGAGAGAATACATCAGCTTGACAAGATTTACAACCATGATGTTTTGGCTTTTGTAACTGCCATAGCAGAGCAGGTTGGGGAAAATGGCAGATATATACATCTTGGAGTAACATCTTCAGATGTTATAGATACTGCCCTTGGACTTTTGATGAGAGAAACTGCTGATATTCTTATTCAGGATATAGATGCACTGCTGCCTGTTCTTATGGAAAATGCTTTTAAATATAAAAAGACTGTTATGATGGGAAGAACACACGGTGTCCATGCAGAACCAATGGTATTCGGGCTAAAATTTGCCCTCTGGTATGAAGAGATGAAAAGAAACAGGAAAAGACTGGAACATGCCAGAGAAGTTGTTTCTGTAGGGGCAATCTCAGGAGCTGTTGGAACATACTCAAATATCCCACCGGAAGTGGAAAAATACGCCCTTGAAGAGCTTGGTCTAAAACCTGAACCTGTTTCAAATCAGGTTGTTCAACGGGACAGACATGCAGAATTCATGGCAGCAATGGCTATAACAGCATCATCACTTGAAAAAATAGCAGTTGAGATAAGGCATTTACAAAGAACAGAAGTTCTAGAAGCACAGGAGCCATTTAAAAAAGGTCAAAGGGGTTCTTCTGCAATGCCCCATAAGAAAAACCCAATAACCTGTGAAAGAATAACAGGACTTGCCAGAGTAATCAGGGCAAATGCAATTCCTGCGATGGAAGATATTGCCCTCTGGCATGAAAGGGATATCTCCCATTCCTCAGTTGAGAGAGTTGTCCTACCTGATAGTGCAATAGCACTGGATTATATCCTTTATCTCACAAAGAAAGTTCTGGAAGGTCTTGTGGTATATCCTGAAAATATGAAGAGAAATATGGATTTATCAAAAGGACTATATTTTTCATCAAAAGTGCTTGTTGCACTTGTTGAAAAAGGATTATCCAGAGATGAGGCTTACGACATAGTCCAGAGAAATGCCATGAAAGCATGGGACACACCAGGATTAATGTTCAAAGATGCCCTTTTACAAGACCCAGAAGTAACATCAAGGCTTTCACCTGAAGAATTGGACAAAATATTTGACGTTAATGCATTTTTGAAAAATGTTCCTTATATTTATGAAAGAGTATTTGGAAAATATTAGGGGGAGCCATGAGAAAAATCCTAACAGGGCTGGCTATTTTGGTTGCCGGCCAGTCCTTTGCACAAACAGTTTTTCCACAAATAACAGGACTGGAAATTTACAGAAATACAGCCTTTATCAAAGAGAAAGTATCAGCTACCAGCAATACCACAATAATTCTTCCACACAACATTGATATAAACAGCTTAAATATCTCTCTTCAACCAGATATATGTAATATTCTCCAGATTACACAAACAAAAGCAGAATATCCTCAAGAATACAAAAATTTGCAAAAACAGATAGAGCAGTTAAACCAAAGGATGCAGACCATAGACAGCCAGCTAAAAGCACTGGAAAAAATCCAGCTAAACCCAAAAGGATTAGATGAAAATATAAGCAAAATTGGAAATATTTATGAAGAAAAGTTAGCAGAAAGGGAAAAAATAAAAAAACAGATTTCACAATTACAGAAAAAATTAGAAAAAATCAGGAAAAAATACCAGACATCAATAAAATTAAAAACAGACTGCCAGACACCTCGGCTAAATTTAAAAATACCTGAAAAAATCACAGGCTATCAGCAATACAGTATCTACGCATCAACTTTCAATAAAAAAATCAAGATACTAAATAACCTTTCTATAAAAAACCAGACAGACTTTGAATTAAAAAATATATCAGTTGAATACTATCCATACATGAAAACACTGACAATCCAGCCACCTCCATTTAACAGACCTGTTTTTAGAACGCCAAAACTTTATATGAAACAGGTAGAGGCACTACCCCAAACCCAAATAACAGAAACAGAAACCAAGTTCTTCTACACGGTAAAAAATGTAAATATTCCCGCAAAAAGTTCAGTAAAAGTAAATATCCAGAAAAAAGAGTATCCGGCTGATTTCAACATTTTTATTGATGGCTATGCCACAGCTACACCATTTTTGATGGCTGTTTTCAAACCTGACCAGAACTTTCCACCTTCAATGGCTGCTTTTTATGTAGATGGAGTTTTCATTGGGAAAGGTAGATTAAAGCCAATTTCAGAGGGAGAAGAAAATAAGCTCTATTTAGGTGAAGATGTTTTTGTAAAAGTAAATAAATATCTAAAAGAAAATAAAATTGAAAAAACATTTTTAGGAAAAGTAGTAACCACAAAAATATGGCATTATTCTATAAAGAATAAGCACAAAAAAGCTATAAAGATTGTCCTCGTTGACAGAGTTCCTGTTCAGAGAACAGAAAAAGAAGAAATTCAGCCTATATCCTCAAAAAAATGGAAAAAATTGGAAGCCAACGGCAAGATTATCTGGGAGTTTGTCCTTCCACCAGACAACACTCTGGAACTGGATTTTGGATACAAAATCATAAGAACAAAAGAATAAAGTAAGTATTATAAAAACATGGAAAGTTTCTGATTGAATATTCAGGATACATATCAAAACTTTGTCAAATTATCTGAAAGAAATTTATAAAGATTTCATTTTTATAATCACTACATATTAGCCTCAAATTCCTTATAGGCACTCTAAAAACAATTACAAAAAGCATTTCCAAGTATGAACTTACCAATGTTTCAATTCCTTATAGGCACTCTAAAAACATCCTGAATATTTTACACCTGAAATGCCAATTTATTGTTTCAATTCCTTATAGGCACTCTAAAAACCACATTTAGGAGCTGACCCTACATTTTTTATAAAGCGTTTCAATTCCTTATAGGCACTCTAAAAACGGTAGGAAACCACGGAAGACTTAAAAAACAGAGAGAAGCGTTTCAATTCCTTATAGGCACTCTAAAAACACTCCAACCACAGAAGACGGAAATATCTGGAGAGAGTGTTTCAATTCCTTATAGGCACTCTAAAAACCCTGACATATGGGCAGATTTGAAAATATAGAGGGCTGTTTCAATTCCTTATAGGCACTCTAAAAACAACATACAGAATACTCGGACAGATAGCAAGAGAATTGTTTCAATTCCTTATAGGCACTCTAAAAACAACAAAACATTTGGATTAGCAAATGAAAATTTTTATTAGTTTCAATTCCTTATAGGCACTCTAAAAACCCCTGAAATTGATTTCATATTCTATTGTCAAATAGCCGTTGATATATCTTATTGAAATTAAATATACGAAAAATTATAGTCCTTGTCAAATTGATTTAATTTTCAGTCGACCTCCAATCTCGCAAAAATCCCCGGGGATCGACAAACCTTTGGTATACAAAGCCGAGATTTAAATTTTAGCCAAATTTCCTGTGAGATTTTGTCTCAATTAAGGTTCAAAAATCTGCGATTGACAGACTCAGATTTTTTGAATTTTTGAAAAGATCTAAGTAATTGAAGAAAATCAAAAAATAATATAAATTGTATAACCTATATAAATTCTATTTTAAGAGGTGGAAAATTGAAAAAATATTACATAAGAACATTTGGCTGTCAGATGAATGTAAACGACAGTCAAAAAATGGCAGGAATTCTAAAAAGTTTAGGTTATGAACCGGCAAAAGATTGGGAAGAAGCTGATGTTATACTGGTCAATACATGTTCCGTCCGTGAAAAACCAGACCAAAAGGTTTTATCAGCACTGGGAGAATTCAAAAAAATAAAAAATAAAAATCCAGATGCAATTATTGGTGTATGCGGCTGCCTTGCTCAAAGGGCAGGATATGAAATTCTCCAGAAAGCACCGTTTATTGATATGGTATTTGGAACAACAAACATTCACCATCTTCCACAACTTCTAAAAGAGGCAGAAGCAGGAAACAAAGCAGTTGAAATCATAGAGGACATAGATGCAAACGAAACAGAATTAGACAAATACCCAACAGTCAGAGACAACAAATACACAGCTTACGTCACAATTATAAGAGGCTGTGATAAAAAATGCACATATTGTATAGTCCCTTACACCAGAGGAAAAGAAAGAAGCCGTAGGATTGGAGAAATACTACAGGAGGTTCAATGGCTTGTTGAAGATGGAGTTAAAGAAATACACCTGATAGGTCAAAATGTAACTGCCTACGGTAAAGACCTTGGGGATGTTAAGTTTTATGAACTGCTTTATGCAGTTGCCGATATAGATGGTGTAGAAAGGATAAGATTCACAACAGGACATCCAAGGGATTTAGATGAAGAAACTATAAAAGCAATGGCAGAAATTTCTCAGGTCTGTGAATATCTTCACCTTCCAATACAGGCAGGTTCGGACAGAATTTTGAAAGCTATGGATAGAGGATATACACAAAAAGAATACCTACAAAAAATAGAACTTCTGAAAAAATACATTCCAAATATAGCACTTTCCACAGATATAATCGTTGGTTTTCCTGGAGAAACCTATGAAGACTACCTTGAAACAATAAAAGTTCTGAAAGAAGTGGAATATGACCAGGTCTTCGCCTTTAAATATTCACCAAGACCAGGAACTCCAGCAGCAGAAATGCAGATGACAGAAAAGCCGGAAACCGTGAGCAAATGGCTAAATGACTTGATAAATCTCCAAAAAGACATTAGTTTTAAGAAAAATAGGGAATACGAGAACAAAATTGTTGAAGTTCTGGTTGAGGAAGAAAAAGACGGCAAATTTGTAGGTAGAACCAGAACAAATAAACTTGTTCATTTTGAAAGCAGGCATAACTTATTAGGAGAAATAGTAAATCTCAGAATAAGCAAAGCCAACAGGTTCAGCCTTGAAGGTGAATTAGTAGAGGAATTAGTATAAAGTGAGGAGGCCAATATCATGATTGAAATGAATGTGCAGGGAATTACTTTAGACCCTGTTACAAATATGCCCATTGTTATTCTTAGGGGAAAAGAGACTGATCATGTTCTTCCTATATGGATTGGAATTTTTGAAGCAAACGCAATCGCAATGCAACTCGAAGGTATCACAAGACCAAGACCGATGACCCATGACCTGATTAACAGTATTATTGATTCTTTAAATGGAGTTGTGGAGTATATTTATATCCACGATTTAAGAGATAACACTTACTATGCAGAAATATCAATCAAAGCCGGAGAAAAACCTCTTAAAATTGATGCAAGACCAAGCGATGCTATTAATATTGCTTTAAGGAGTAAAGCTCCTATCTTTGTTTCAGAAGAAGTTCTTGAAAAATCTCAGATTGATGATGGAAAACTGGATGCCTCTGAAGAAGAAATTAAAGAATGGCTTGAATCTATAAAACCTGAAGATTTTGAGTCTTTCCTTTAAAACTGGAGAACAATCGCTCCCCACGTAAGTCCTCCTCCAAACGCTGTGAGGAGGATATAATCTCCTTTCTTGATTTTTCCTTCTTTCCAGGCCTCATACATTGCTATTGGAATAGAGGCTGCACTTGTATTTCCGTATTTATAAATATTACTGAAAACTTTATCTTCAGGAAGCCCTAACTTTTCAGCCAAAGCATTTATAATTCTGATGTTTGCTTGATGTGGTATAACAAGGGATATATTATCTAAAGTAATTCCAGCCTCGTGAAGCGCTTTTAACGAAGCATTTTCCATTGATTTAATTGCCAGTTTAAATGTTTCTCTTCCTCTCATTCTGAGTTTTTCTCCGACAGGACAATAAAGTGAACCCCAATGGGAACCGTCAGATTTCATAACAGCAGATAAAATACCACTTCCATTTTCAGTGGCCGATAACACTACAGCCCCTGCTCCATCTCCAAATATAACAGCCGTTGACCTATCTGACCAGTCTATTATATGTGAAAAAACTTCAGCACCAACAACAAGAACATTTTTAAACTGACCTGAAGTAATAAATGAGTTTCCAATAGTAAGACCATAAATAAATCCACTACAGGCAGCCGATATATCAAAAGCCATAGGTTTAAAACACCCCAGCTTATCAGCAAGAAAACATGCAGTTGATGGAAAAGTCATATCAGGAGTAGATGTTGCCACTATTACTGCATCTATATCCTTTGGAGAAATACCTGCATTTTGTATAGCTTCTCTACATGCAGGAAGTGCCAGATCACTAGCTTTTTCCCATTCTTCTGCTATATGTCTTTCTTTTATACCTGTTCTGGTTGTTATCCATTCATCTGATGTATCAAGAATTTTTTCTAAATCATGGTTTGTGAGAACACGGGGTGGAACATACATCCCAATACCTTTTATTTCAGCCTTTGTAGCCATCTACTCCCTTAGCTCCTCAGGTATTAGATTTGTGAGGTTTTCCTTTAGTTTATCATTAAAATGGGTTTCTTCAAACTGGGAAGCCACCTTAAGAGCATTTTTTATAGCTTTTGCATCTGCTCTTCCGTGGGTTATGATACATGTTCCCTTTGCTCCAAGAAGTGGAGCACCACCGTATTCTGCAAAGTCAGCTTTTTTCTTAAACCTTTTCAGGGCAGGAAGCATTAGAGCTGCACCGATTTTTGAAATTATGCTTTTCTCCACTTCCTGCTTTATCATTTCTACAATAATTGTTCCGAGACTTTCACTGGTTTTAAGAACTACATTTCCAACAAAACCATCACACACAATAACATCAAAATCACCGGTAAAGATATCTCTACCTTCAGCGTTACCTACAAAATTAAGGCCTGTCATTTTTAAAAGAGGGTATGTATCTTTTACAAGGTCGTTACCTTTGCCTTCTTCTTCACCAATGCTGAGTATTCCAACTTTTGGAGATTCGGAACTTTTTAAAATCTCTTTTACATAGGTATGTCCCATAACTGCAAAGTAGAGAAGATGCTTTGGACGACAATCAACATTAGCCCCAACATCTATAAGAACTGTTGGTTTTCCTTTTTTTGTAGGGAAGGCAACAGCAATACCAGGTCTTTCTATACCTTCTGCAGCACCAACAACAAATTTGGAAATAGCCATTGCTGCACCGGTATTACCTGCAGAAACAAAAGCCTGAGCTTTACCTTCTCTGACAAGTTTACCGGCTATATACATTGAGGATTTTCTTTTTTTACGGACTGCGACAGAAGGTGGTTCGTCCATACCAATTACTTCTTCCGCATGGACTATCTCAATAGGAAGGCCTTTTCCTCCAGCTTTTTCCAGTTCTTCTTCTAATATTTCCTTATTTCCTACCAAATAAACGCCAATATTGTATTCTTTTGCAAATAATACGGCACCTTTTACATTGCTCTGAGGGGCATAATCACCCCCCATAGCATCAAGAGCTATATACAAGTTATACTACCTCGATTACCTCTTTGTCTTTGTAATATCCACAGTGTGGACATACTCTGTGTGGTGCCTTTGGCTGTCCACATTCAGGACAAAGAGAAAGTCCCGGTATATTTACTTTTTTAAGCCAGTGTGCCTTTCTCATTGCAGTTTTAGCTTTTGATTTTTTTCTCTTAGGTGCTGCCATATTTTAACCTCCTTAAAACTCGAAATACGAAACTGATATTATACCAGAAAAATCAAGTATTTAAAAGATAGCCATATTATGCAAGATTTACATAAATCTACGATTTACAAAAAACTAACTTTTCTTTTTTAAAGACTCTGCTTTTTGTATGGCTTGGTCTAAAAATTTTCTCAGATTTTCCTCTGTTACTGCACCAAATATAACAAGGAGTTTTTTACCCTCAGGTGTTATTATATAAGTAGTTGGCGTTCCCCTAACTGGGAATCTTATAAAATTGCGTTTATCCCCGGGGTAAATAGGAAAGTTAGGGTCTGTCAAATCGCCTTTGTTACTGTCTATAACGATACCTATAAACTGAAATTTATTTTTGTATTTAGGTTCGCTTAAAACTTTTTTAATTACCGGCATCTCTTTCATACAAGATGTGCAGGAATACGCAAGAAAGTTTACAAATATAAGCTTATCTTTAGGAAGTGGAATAGGCTTTCCATCAGCAGATAATAAGATACTTTTAAATACTTTTTTGTTATCTACCTTTTCCTTTTGACAGGAAAAGGACAAAAATATTATTAAAAACATTAAAAAAGCTGAAAATACTTTCTTCATCATACCTTTTCCTGAACCCTTAGGACTTTTCCAAATAGTTCCAGAGTTTCAACAATCTCTTTAGGAACTCTGGTTGTTCTTTCATCTTTGCCATCTCTTAAAACAACTTTTCCTTCTTCTTCTCCAAGGTATTTAAACAATCCCCATTGTCCTTTTTCTCTAAATAACACTATATCTTCTTTTGAAGGCTTTAGTGGTGGAATTTTTCCTATTAAAACCCAGAGATTCCTTATTTTTACCCAAAAAACATTTTCTTTAAAATTTTCTATCTCCTCAACAAGCATAAGAGGAGTTTCCACATCCTCAAGTTTGTCCATTGTGTTTTCATCTATCAGCTCATAAGCCTTCAGGAAAACTGTTGGAATTTTCCTTTCCATTTATCCTTCTCTGGTTTGTGCTTTCCTAAGAGGTATTAGGGCATTTCTGGTCTGTTCTTTAAGGATGTTTATTGATTGAGCTGTCATAAAAAATGCATGCTCAAGATTTATCAAAGCTGCTTCTAAGTCTTTATCTTTTGTATTAAATCTAAGCTCTCTGAACTCTCTATGTAATTCATCAAGATTTGTTCCCAGTTCATAAGCCAGTGTAAAAGCTTTCATCACAAGTTCATCCATCTTTTGTCTTTCTTCTTTTGTCATTTTTTACCTCCTTTTTTTGCTTCCGCATACATAACAGACACCTGTTTCTGTCTTTGCCCAGTGTCTTGTTCCTGCCGGTAAGTCCAGTCTATCTCCTTCATTTAAGACTATTTCTCCGTCTTCTGTTCCCATTACAACGGAACCTTTATAAACCCATCTAACCTCTTGATAAGGATGGGTATGCCAGTCATAAAAAGAACCGGCACCATCACACCACGTAAAAATATTGGTATATCCTTCTTTTTCAAGTTGTTGTTTAATAATCTCCGGGTCTGTGATACCTGTTTTTTGTATCATTTTTTCCCGATTAAGCTCCATGTTTCATGGTCTATATTGTGAAGAATATACTCTGGGGCTTCTATTTCTATTACATATTTGCCATCTATTACCACAGGCTCTCCTTTCTCATCTGTTCTAAATTTAAGCTCTGCCGCCTTGTGTCCCTGTTTGTAAAACTCCATTCTTGTACCATAGTCTTTAATCTCAGTTATTCCGTGCATATTCATCTGGCGGACTATTACATCATCAATAAATCTTTTGTCTGATATGGAAAAAATTCTCTGGCTTGGGCGTTCGTGGAACTGTTTGTCATTCAGCCAGACCAGAAAGGCAAATATTAGTATGGATAGGTCAATAATTCCAAGCGAAACGGCGTATTTTTTCTCTAAAACAAAAAAGGAAATTACAGTTAAAACTGTAAAAGCTGCAATAAATCCTAAAATAATTTTTCCCATATTCATTTTAAAACCTCAATACTCCATCCATTCGGTATCTTTAGGTATTTTAATATAAAGGTTCAGGAGTTTTCTACCATATCTAAAATCATAAAAATCAATAACAATTTTGTTGCCTTCTTTGTCCCATACGGTCATCTTTTTTATGGTTAAGTCATCTGATAATAGCATTGTGAATTTTTTAATATCTTTTTGGTCTTTAGGAGATAAAATCAGCAGTATATATGTGCCTTTTTTCTCATTTTTTTCCAGTTTAAAAAGGGATTTGAGACTTTCTCCTGAGGCTATTGTTTTGAATATCTTAAGCATTATAAACTGGTCAGAAAGTTTCGTTCTTACTGCTTGTTTTTCTTCTGGGGAATAAACGATTAATTCATTGCCTTTAAGATAATATATCTGTTTAACAGGCTTGAAATACTCAAGCTTTACTGTGTCCGGTTTTGTTATAAATAACTTCCCTTCATATTCATCAGGCTGGTCTAATCCTTCCATAAATGTTTGCTGCTTGAACTGTGCTGTTATTGAACTTATCTGTGATAGCTTTTTCTCTAATTTGTCTAAAATATCAGCATAAGAAAAAGAAAAAACAAGGAGAAAAAGAAAAATATATTTTTTCATAAACTCCTCCAATAATTTAGCTCTATAAGATTGTTCCTAAATTATACAAATCATTATTAGTCAAAGAACCCTTTCCTACATACGTTAGAAATCTATCAATAACTACTACATCAATTCCATTAATATTAACATCATATATTGTAAAGTTTTTATAAGGCTGTTTTTTTATAGTATTAGTATTTAATGAAAATATTTGACAATTTTTACAACAGCAATTATTTATTTGCTGATTTACTATCAAATCAACAAAAACTTTCCCATTTAGTATTACTTTTCTTAAATTAAATTTGCTTTTTATACAGCTGATTTGGTTTAAAATTTCGTAAAATCTTTTATTCAAATAACATATACCGTGTGGTGTAGTTTTAAATGTTGAAGTGCTATGTGAACGGTATGGAATGAGGTCTACATTTATTAAATAACTATCATAAAAATTATAAATTTGTCTTTGTTTATGGATCCCTTTTCCAGAAAAATAAGTTTGTGGTAATCTATGTAAACCTGCGAATAAATTTATTAGCCTTGTATAGTATTTTGAAGTTAAACCGTTTATAAAGAAAATCTCATAAAAATTAATATAAAAGTTTAACCAGTCCTGATAATTGTAAATTCCAGTTAAATAATATGAAATGTTCATTATTAGATCTTCTATTAATGGATTTGGATATTGTGCACCTGGATTTAGACTAATTAAAACATATTTATCATTGTTTCTTTCCTTATCACAAACATTACCAGTAAAGTATGTGGGAGATGTATTCATAAAGGCGGTGCTAAAGGTGGTTTTTAAATTGTTTAACTTACTATCATAATTTGTGTTATTAAACAAATAATCTTTAAAATCATTATCTATCTCAGTAAATAAATTACTGCTTATGCAGCAATTGTTTTTTGGCAAACTTACCAGAATTATTATTATAAATATACATCTTTTTCTTAGTTTTTTAATCCACTCAATAAACCAAAATGGTATTTTGAAGCTATCCCTTTTTAAAAATTTAATAATTATAATTTTCCCAAGATTGAGTTTTTTCTCTATTAATTCCTTTAGTTTTTTAAAAAATTTTTCATCTAATTTTTCACTCGTTTTAGTGTAATCCAGTACTTCTACATTACTTTTTTCTAAAATTTGTTTTATACTTTTTGAATATTTGAACGACATTAATACCTCCCCCATATAAAAATGTGTTTATTTTAATACAGCCACATGGCCAGTTTCTTTCTGTATTCCTTGGTTAAAGGGTTTCCTTCCCCAAGGATATTAAATATTGCTACCATTGCTTTTCTGCCTGCCTCATCTTTGTATTTTTTGTCCAGCTGGACAACTTTCAGGAATTTTTCAAGTGCATCTTTGTATTGCTCCTGCAGTGCAAGACAGGCTCCTTCCTTAAGAAGTTTATCAAGCTCATTTTCAGGCTGCAGTTCCTCACACCATTTTTTGAATGTGATTAATTCTTTTAATGCCTGTGCTTTTGTAAAGTATTCCTTATGATATTCCTTAATAGAGTTTAACAGCTCTTCTGCTCTGTCTAATCTACCCTCTTTTATGTAAAACTGGGCAGCTTCAAGGGCTATTTTTTTGTTTTCAGGATATTCTCTAAGGAGTTTTTCGTAAATATCCTCTGCTTTTGTTAGATTTCCTGCCATAAATTCCATTTTTGCTTCATCAAGTAGTTTATCTGCTTCGGATTTTATGTATTTAGATAAAACTTCCCTCAGTTTTGGCTCCGGTAAAGCCCCGACAAATCTATCAACCTCTTTTCCATTTATAAATATACGAACATCAGGTATTCCACTAACCCCAAACTCCTGTGCTATGTGTGGATTTTCATCTGTGTTTATTTTTGCCAGAACAAAACCATATTCACCTGCAAGCTTTTCCAGTAGAGGCTTTAGAACTCTACATGGACCGCACCATGGAGCCCAAAAATCTATAACAACAGGCCTTTCATAGGATTTCTCTACAACTACTTCCTCAAAGTTATCATCACTTACATCATATATTAAAGCCATCTTAACCTCCTTTTATGTTTATTACTATATATTTATAATATGAATTTTTAGTGATATTTTCAAATAAAATCTTAGCCTATATCACTCAGATTTTGCTGCTGTTTTAACTTTCTCTTTTAGTTTACATACGCTACATATTTCCGAGAACGAAGGTTCTCCGCATATTTTACATCTTTGGAGTTCCTGTTTTTGCTTTTCTTCATGTTCCTTTAATATCGGATACATTTTTTTTAGGAAATTTGTATAAAACTGGAGTTTTGTTCCTGGATGTTTTTCTTCAAGCTGGGAAAACAGTTCCTTATATTCTATAGATGAGGCTCCTTCTGAGAATGGACATTCGTATTCTATATACTCAATATTGTTGAAAAATGCATAAAGTGCCGCTTCTTTCTCTGTTATTTTGCACAGGGGTTTTACTTTTCTAATAAATCCGTTTTCTTCTCTTAAAACAGGATACTGTCTTTTGAGGTAATCAATATCCCAGTGGAGTGTATTTCCAAATAGGACAGCCACTTCATCATCAAGGTTGTGTCCTGTGGCTATTATGTTGTATCCAAGTTCTTTTGCATATTTGTTCATGTAATACCTTTTTACCGTGCCACAGGCTGAACAGGCAGGCCTATTGGTAATCTGGTCTATTTGTGGAATTGGGGCTATTTCTTCTTTAAGTGAAACTATATGTAAAGGTCTTTCTATCTTTTCTGCAAACTGGAGTGCAAGTCTTTTACTATCCTGTGAATACTCATCAATCCCAAGGTCTATATAAAATCCATCTGCTTCATATCCAAGTTTTACCAGTGCATTCCACAAAGCAAGGCTGTCTTTTCCGCCTGAAACAGCAATTAGTATTCTGTCTTTAGGAGAAAACATACGAAACTCTTTTATAGTTTTTGCCACTCTTTTTTCAAACCACTCTATAAAATGCTTTTTGCATAAAGCAAGCCTGTGGTGTGGCAGGAAAACCACAGCCTTTTCTTTTTCTCCTTTTGCCTTACAAACTGTGCATCTACTTCCTTTTTTAAGTTTTGCCATTTTATCTCCTGAAGGATTTTAATACCGGATAATAATTATATTCTTACACAGGAATTTTCAAATATTATGATTTTTTATACTTTAAAATCAATTTTTGAGATAAAACCTATATCAAGGTTTTCTTTTAGGTAGATACCTGATTGGGAGAGTTGACTATTTTTGAAAGGAAAATAAGTTTGAGTATTACCCAGATATATTGCTCCTATATCTAAATCCTTAAGGGAATAAATTCTGTCTTGAGATGGAGTTTTCATCCATACACCTAATTTGTTAAAAATCCTATCATTTTCATCTATCCAGTTGTTTTTATCCTCATCGTAATCGGATAACTCACCAAAGCCATCACCGGTTTTTGTGCCAAATAGTTCACCGCCGTTATCAATCTTTCCATTTTCATTTTTATCAAAAACAAGGAAACCTTTTCCTTCTTTTAGAAGGGGGATTTTCTCATTTTTTCCGTCGCTATCTATATCAAACTCAAATCTGCCATCAGAAAGTAAAGCAGATATATCCCCATCCAGAACAATAACAAGAGGGTCTATTAAAGCGAGGCTTCCTGCTTTTAGGTTGAGATGTTCCAGTTGAAGCTGTGATTTATCTATCTCAAAGGATAAGTCAAATTTTATCTGTCTACCGTCTTTGGTTTTAACATATCCGGAAGCTATAAATTTCACGTAATTCTCTTTATAACTAACTTTTTTGTAATCAAGCTCAACTGCAGATTGGAGAATATCTAGAGGCTTAGTTTCTAAAAAGTTTTTCATCTTAGAGATAGACACATTTTTTATTTTTTTACCTGTGATTTTTTCTATCAATAGTTTTATTAGCTCTGCCATAAGTTCTTCAGGGGTTTTATCTCCTTGAGATAAATTTATATGTGTAATATCCATCTTAAATTTTGTGATTAATAGACCTTTTTGCTGATTATTATTTTGTGTAGTGATAAACCTTAGAGATAGTTTTTCATAAGAAAAATTTATATTTTTACTCTGTGCAGAAAGATTAATATCATAACTATCAATTTTCATAGGAAAATCCCCATGATTAATAGATGTTTTTATTATCGTTAAGAAAGTAAAGTTTTTTAATTAAGTTGTTGATATATTTGAACTTTTATCCGCCGGATATGGCATTGACCACTTTTATTTCATCTTCAGGGGTTATGATTTCATCCTCGCTTGCAAGTTCTCCGTTTTTTGCAACAAATGCATGTTCAGGGGATAACCCCAGTGCTCTGAGAATATCTATAGCTTTAACAGGTTCTTTATCAAATTCCAGTATTTGTTCTTTACCTCTGTATTTTACCTTTATTTTCATTTAATCCTCCATTATCTAAGTAAATAATCCCTCAGGATTTTTGCATGGTCAAAAACTAGTTTGTCAAAAGGAATTTCTTCCAGTTTAAAAACTTTTACCTCTTTGGCATCACTGCTGGCTTTTGGCTGGCCGTAAGCTTTACATACAAAGGTGATTGATATTGTGTGAAATCTTGGGTCTCTGTTAGGTTCAGAATAAACACCAAGCAACCTGACAATCTCCACATCCAGACTGGTTTCTTCTTTCATTTCCCTGACCAAAGCCTGCTCAACAGTTTCCCCTACATCAACAAAACCACCGGGAATGGCAAGTCCCAAAGGAGGATTTTTTCTCTCAATAAGCACTATTCCTTTAAAATTATCATTTTCATCAAAAAGCTGAATTATCCCATCTACAGCAACATAAGGTGTCTGTATAGCCATCTATCTACTTTCCCTCACAATTGAGATATTTTTAAACTCATCTTTAAGTTCAAGTATATCCAGTATTTTATCAAGTATTTCAGGTGGATTAACAAGTGTGATATCAATTCCTTCCTTTAATAGCATATACATAAGTTTAACTGCTTCGCTATCTACAAGCTTAGAACCGGTAAGGTCTATAACAAGGCTATCAATATTTTCCATATTTACAAGACTTTCCATTCTCTTGACCACAGGATAGTTAAAATCCTCTTCCAACCTTATAATAAGCTGATTTCCTTTTTTTGTGTATTCCATTACATCACCTTTTTATATTCAGAAAATATCCTTCTCTTAATTTTTTTGGCCATATCGGAGAACACATTTATATACCTGAAATCCAGATTTTCCATTATTTTTTGCATACGAAGGTAATCCTTTTCCTTGTGGAAAAGGGGCATTAATCCTGAAAATATAAAACCTGCTTCCTGAAGAGGTTTAACCGCTTTCTTTGCGTAAGGATGGTCAAGAGGAAGGTCTATGTATATGCCTTTAATACCTTTTTCAACAAGAGCTTTTTCCTTTTCTCTAACTCTAAACAGAAAATCCTGTCCGTATTCATCAACAATAATAACTGCATTTTGCAGCTTATAGTTTATATTCAGTCTTAGTTTAGACTTTTCCGGAATATTAATTTTCTGCTTTACAGGGAGATTTTCAACTTCTATTCCCAGATTTTGATAAATCTGCTTTAGTATCTTGCTGTATTCAACAGGTAGATATAACTGAACCTTTTTCCTCTCAACAAGTGGTAGAAAATCAATAACTACAGAAATTCGTTGCTTTGCCTGTTTAAACCCTTTGTATTCTGCATAAGGAAAAAATCCAAGAACCAGTGCCGTAGATTTAAAACCATACTTAGCATTTACTTTCTGGCTTATTGTATGCACTGTCACCGCTTCTCCAAACAGGCCTAAAAGCCCCTTACTTTTTGCCATATCAATAAGGGCTTTCATCATCATTTTCATTATTCCCTTTCCCCTGTGTTTTGGGGAAACAACAACCTCGCCGACCTCTCCAATATTTGAGTCTGTAGAACGGATTACCGCAAAATATCCAACAGCTTCTCCTTTATCTGTCCTGACAATAACACCAAATTTTTTGCCTTCTCTAAGGGCTTTTACAATTCTGTCCGGGTAATACATATCTTCTTTTGGATATGTGTATCCATAGGAACGATAGATTAGTCTGGCAATATCTTCGGCATCATTTTCTGTAACAGGGGCTATCTGATAGCTTACAGCTTTTTCCGGTTCTTTCTGGAGAACTTCCTGAGTAAGTAACTGGGTTATATGCTTGTGTTTTATGTTTTTGACTATTCGGAATTCTTTTCCTGCTCTGCCTTTATAGATATAAACAAAATGGTCAACAAGGGATTTTATCAGCTTAAATCCGGCACCTTCAAAGTTGTTTTCTTTTTTTACCTTTTCAACAGAATATTTGTGTCTTTCAGGGTCAAATGGTTCTCCAAGCTCCTGCAGAATAATCTCAAGGTCAGATAAACTGCTTTTAAAAAACATATTAAATGTGGCTTCTTCTTCAAAGGCAAATAAAACAACATCTGTGATTAGTTCATCTACTGCCGTTGCCAGCTCAACGGCTTCAGGCTTTTCAAGACCTGAATTTAAAGCCCAGCTATATGTAAAATCAACAACAGGCTGGATTATTTCCACCCTGTTAGGCAGTTCCATTTTAATATCCATTTTGCCCTCCTAAACAACCCTGAATCTTCCCACATCTTTCTTTTCAATGAAATTTTTTATAGCCTCTATTGTGCAATTTCTAATATTGTTCAATGCGGTTTCTGTATAATAAGCAATATGTGGCGTAATTATCACATTTTCCAGACTATTTAACTTCAGGATTTTTAGGTCTTTATAATCCCCCTTTCCTTCCTGATATTTTTCAAGTATTAATACATCTTCCCCTTCAAAAACGTCCAGTCCCGCTGCAGAGATTTTTCCTTCCATTATTGCCTGATAAAGATGGTCTGTGTTTACTACTTTTCCTCTGGAGGTGTTTATTAAAATCACTCCATCTTTCATTTTGTTTATTGTTTCAGAATTTATTAAATAATGGGTCTGGGGCGTATATGGAACGTGCAATGAGATTATATCGCTGTTTTTAAACAGCTCTTCAAGGGAAACATATCTAACTCCTAACTCTTTAAGCTGGGGATTTTCTTTTATGTCATAAGCATAAACATCTTTGAAAAAGGCCAGTGCTATCTTTGCAACCTCTGTTCCGATTCTTCCTGTTCCTATAATTCCTATACTTTTTTCAAATAAATCTTCTCCCAAAATCTGGCTTTCCTGCCTGTAATTAATTTTTTGGGTTCTGTTGTTTATTTTTTTAAGCTTTCTTGTTAATGCAAGAATAAGTGCAAATGTATGTTCTGCTATAGATTTTGGAGAGTAAGCCGGAAGATGTGCAACCTGAATATTATTCTCCTTACAATACTCAAGGTCTATATGGTCAACCCCTGCAGAACGGGTAATGATTAGTTTGAGATTTTTCAGCTTTGACAAAAGATTTCTGTCAAGCTTATCAAAAACAAAAACAGAAAGGATATCTGTATCTTCTATTTGTTTAATATCTATTTTGTCAATTGTTTCAGAAAAAATTAAAGGATTGAAGTTTTTCAATTGTGATTCAAAAAAATCTTTTTCCTCAGGTTTTACGCTGGTAAATACTATTCTCATTTTCCCCTCCGAAAAACTTTCTTTTTATTAATTTAGGACTTTGGCCGAATATTTACAAAGGAAATAAAACTATAATTAGAGGGAGGTAAAAGTATGGTTTCAGATGTATGGGGAGTTATTCAGACCTATCTTGCTGCTTATGGTCTAAAGGTTATAGCAGCAATCCTCATTTTTATCATTGGTAGAATGGTGGCCGGATGGCTAACATCTCTGGTAAGAAAGCTGATGGACAGGGCAAAATGGGATGTAACTTTATCAAAATTCTTAGGCGATATCACCTATGTAATTCTGCTTATTATTGTTATTATCCTGTCTCTAAGTGCCCTTGGTGTTGACACCTCAACATTTGTTGCTATTCTTGGTGCTGCAACATTAGCTATTGGTTTTGCCCTTAAAGACCAACTTTCAAACTTTGGTGCAGGTTTTCTTCTCTTGTTATTCAGACCATTTGAGGTAGGACATTTTATTGAGGCAGGCGGGACTTCCGGTGTAGTTGAGGAAATAGGAATGTTTACAACAAAGCTTAAAACAGGGGATAACAGGCAGGTTTATGTAGCTAACTCTAATGTAATAGGTGGAAATATCATTAACTATTCTGCTAAAGATACACGAAGAATTGACCTTACAATAGGCGTTAGCTATGAAGATGACCTGCAAAAAGTGAAAGAGGAATTATGGAATATTCTTAATAGCGATGAAAGAATTCTCAAAGACCCTGCTCCTACGGTAGCTGTTGCAGAACTCGCAGATAGCAGCGTTAATTTTGTTGTTAGACCATGGGTTAAATCAGGTGATTACTGGCCTGTTTATTTTGACCTGCTTGAAAGAATTAAAACCAGATTTGATGAAGTTGGTATCTCAATACCATATCCACAGATGGATGTTCATCTGAAGAAAGAAGATTAACAGAAGGCCGCCCTTGAGGGCGGCTTTTTTATTTTAAGGTTCTTGTGCGTATTCTATAGGTTTAGCAGATTTAAAGTATTTATTAATTTCCCCCATATACTCAGGATGCTTTTCCACATTTACCATCTCAACCTTGGCACCTTTTGAAAAATCCAATTTTTTCATATCAACCCATACCAGATTTGGTGATATTGTAGACTCATAAAAATATCTTAGATTTGTCTGGTCTGCTATTGTTCTCCACAGGGTTGTTGATATATTTGGTTTTTCAGGGTCTGGTCTACCGAATGGTGAAGATACATTTCTCATAATTGACATTAAAGATGCAACAGCTTCTCTATAATCTTTAGGCTCAGGTAGATGTTTGTTATAAAAGCTTGCTCTTACAAATCTATCCGGAGATTTCCTTGTTCCCGGAAGAAAGTTATGACCTCCTATCTCCTCCCAGTAAGCTGTTAAAGCAAGTTGTTTTTCAAATACTGGTGAATTGGTCATAACCTGATATTTAGGGGAATGATGAATTACAAACTTGCCCTTTAAAACCTCTATAATTGCCGAATCTCCTGTAGCATCAGAAACAGATATATGCATTGTTGGAAGATGCTCACTATTTGGTATTGGAACAGGCATAAGTTGAACTTTCCCCTTATTCAGAAAATCCACAGCCTCTTTAACGGTTGCAAAATTATCCAGTAAAAACTGAACAAAAACTGAAGTAGTTATGCCTTTTTTAGAAGGGTCTCTTTTTCCGTATTCTGTTTCAGATAGATAAAGCATATTAGCGACAAGTCCCTTTTCATTAATACCATCAACAGCGGCACTTTGACCTGCAGCAGTCTGGACAATAACAACACTACCGTATTTTGATATCCAGTGGAGAGGATTTTCTTTTGTAAGTCCACTTCTTTCCAATCCCCGTGGAAATTTCCATATAGTTGTCGGATATCTCAGATACCAGTCCATACTACGACCTGTCATTGTAAGACCATCTTTAAAAACATGTAAAACTCTCGTGCATGCCTGACTATCGGTAAATAAAAGTAAAAATAAAGTAGGTAAGAACATTAGGAAAAAGCGTTTGATAAACATAAAATCCCTCCCTATTTTTTATTTGATATCAAGGCTGATACCTTATTCTCGAATAAATCTTTTACAATTTTTAGAATAAAAGCATTTTTAATTCCTGAAAACTCCTTTAGATATCTTTTTCTTGTAAGTATATAAACCTTTTCAGGTCTATTTAAAAATGGAGAAATCTCATTTTTATTCAGGGGCTTTATATGTTTCCTCAGATAAAAAACAAATGCCGGATTAAAGTTTTTGTAATATCTCACAGGTTTTTGTTTATCTATCAGGGGTAGCATCTGCATTACAGGATTTCTTTTATCAACCGGTGGAAAAGCTTTGTAAAAAAATATAAAACTCATGAATATTGAGAATACAGACAGGGACAACACGGATAAAATAAAATTCCTTTTTAAAGCAAAGATAAATGCAAAAATACCGCCGGCAGTTAATATAAGGAACCAGAACGACAGATAAGCAAGGTCTCTTATTGCAGGTTCATTTTTTATTCCCAAATAAAGACCTATAACAATAGCTATGCTTAGGAAAATGTATACTGAGATACTGGCCAGTATTGATTTTAGCTTTGATAGATAAATCTGAGTAAGATAATAGCCTAAAATTATTGCAAGGGGCGGATATGCAGGAACAGTATAGTTAGGCAGTTTTGTTTTGGAAATGGCAAAAAATCCCACATATACCCCTGCAAAAATTAAAGAAAATAATAAAATATCTTTACTTTTATCTTCCCAGACCTTCTTTAAAGCCTGAATAATAAAAACAGAAAAAGGTAGCAGTCCAATAAAAACAAATAAAAATGTGACTAAAAATATTCCTCCGTGCCCTTCCATCGGGGCAGAAAATCTATGAATGTTATGTTTAAAGATAAAATCGTAAACCCATTTCCCATCGGTTTTTATATAAACGGCAATATACCACGGTAAAGATAATGCAAGAGTTATAAAAAGTCCGGTTATAGGCCTTAAAAATTTTATTGAGTTTAAGCTTAAATTTCTGGTTAAAAACAGATAAAGCAGGACTATTGCAGAAGGCAAAACAACTGCAACCGGTCCCTTCGTTAAAACCCCTAATCCCATAAAAAGATAAAACAGGTATATAAAAACTACCTTTTTTCCTTTAAATCCTACAAAAAATGAAAAAAGGGCTGCATTTATCCAGAAGATTAGATACGGGTCAGGAACGGCCATATGGAATTGAACAGCAGTATGCAAAGATGATACCAGCACAACAAAAGCCATAAACGCCACTTTTTCTCCTAGATATCTTCCGGCAAATAAAAATGTGATTAAAACTGTCAAAGCCCCAAAAACAGCAGAGAAAAATCTTGCTGAAAACTCATTAATACCGAACAATTTATAGGCAAGCATCATAAAGTAATAATGAACCGGTGGCTTATCTGTTCTGAGCTCATAATTAAAGGTCGGAACAATTAAATCTCCCCTTTCCAGCATTTCTCTGGCACATTCAGAGTTTTTAGCTTCATCAAGGGAGTATATAGAAAGACCGCCTATATTTGCAGAAAAAATAAAAAAAGCAGTTATAAAGACAAATATATACAGAAAAATATCCTTTTTATTCAAAAAGGGATTACCTCAGGAATTTTTTTTAATTTATTTTATCAGCTTTTCAGGATTTGATTTAGATAGTTATTGAAACTTTCTTCATCAATTGGTTTCTGGAAATAATAACCTTGTAAATAATCACAAGAAAACTCCTGAAGTAGTTTAACCTGCTCTTTCTTTTCAACTCCTTCAGCAAGGGTTTTCATACCAAGCCTGTGTGCCAGCTGGATTATTGTTTCCACAATAGCCTGTTCACTTTTGCCTTTCAACATATCCCTGATAAATGATATATCAATCTTAAGCATATCAATCTGAAGGTCTTTCAAGTAAGAAAAAGATGAATACCCTGTTCCAAAATCATCTATAGCTATTGAAAGTCCCAGCTTTTTAAGATTTTGAATATTATGCTGTGCCAACTTTATATCCCTTAAAAGTTCCCTTTCTGTAACCTCAAGGATTATTTTTTGTCTTATCTTCTGGGGTATATTCTAAAATTTTTTGTAAAAATACTCATCTAAAAAGCTTCTACCTGATATGTTTATTGATACTTTTATACCCCACTGCTTTATTTTTTCTATAGCATTTTTTATTAAAATATCTTCAAATTCTGTAATAAATTCACTTTTTTCAAGGAAATCAATAAAAGAATCCGGATAATATATTTTTTCTCCATCTTTTATTCTTACAAGGGATTCTGCCCCTACAAGCTTAAATCCTTCCCGGGTAAAATAGGGCTGATAGTGGAATACAAACAAATTGTCTTTTATTGCCCTTTTTACAAGATTTTCTATAAAAATTGATTTTCTGGCCAGTTTTTCCATCTGAGGATTATAAAACTTAATTACATTTTTACCCTCTTTCTTTGCAGATGTAAGGGCTATAAAGGCTTTTTTATAAAGGGTTTGAAAACTTCTTCCATCAACTGGATATATTGATATACCTATATTGAAGGAAACCTCAATTTCCAGACTATTTATTTTCACGGGGCTGGAGAATATCTCGTATATTCTTTCCAGAATAATTTTTATATCCTCTTTTTTCTTAAGACCATGGATAAACAAACCAAACTCATCACCGCCTATACGTGCTTTTATATCTTCCTTTTTAAAGTTTGTTTCCAGTTGTTTTGCAAGGAATTGTAACAGCTTATCTCCTGTGTCTTCCCCGTAAACATTGTTTATATAGGACATGTTATAAATATCAATTATGATTAGAACTCCCAAATTTCTGGTGTTTTTCAATTTCTCAGATATGTTAAATGAAAATCCATAGGCATTTAAAAGCTGGGTAAGTGGGTCGTAAAATTTGTATTTTTCAATTTCCGAGGATAAATAAACCTCTTTTGTTATATCCCTTCCTGTTGCAACAAAAAATATTTCTTTGTTTTTAAGTTTTATAGGATGAATTAAAAGGTCTAAATAAAATAGCTTTCCATCTTTTGTTCTATTTACAAAAACTGCCTCAAAATCTTTACCTGCTTTAATAGATTTCCACAATTTTTTATAAAAGTTTTTTGTCTGGTATTCGGATTTAAATATCCTTGGAGTGTTTCCTATGATTTCCTCTTTTTTATATCCTGAAATTCTTGATACTGTTTGATTAGCATATATTATTCTCCCTTCTGAGTCTGTTATCATAAACCATTCTTTTGATTTTTCTATGGCATTGGTGATTATCTGAAGATTTTTAATATTCTCAATTTTGTCTAACGCAAAGCTTAGGTCATTTTTGATTTCATTTAATATAGATTTTACATCTTTGTTTATAAATCCCTTTTCAGAAGAACCTCCTGTTAAAAATCCATAAAGTTTGTTTTTCTTAAAAATTGGAATTACAAAAAATGAGTTATATCCGTAAGATTTTATTTTGTTTTTTATAGGAGAATTCAAACCGGATTTATCTATATCTGATACTATCAGCGTTGGGTATTTTGTATCCCTATACCATCTATAAAGCATTAATTCAGCAAATTTTGCTTCCTCTTGTGATGTATTTCTCCCGTAAGCCATTTTGATATTATTATTTTCCAGTTTGAAAAATCCCGCCTTTTCAAATTCAACAATATCTATAAGGTTATCTACTGCCTTTTTAAATATTTTGTTTTCATCAAATTCTTTGATAATCAGCTGGTTTATTTCTCTTATAAATCTGTAAAACTCTTCTATTCTTTTTCTTTTGGTTATATCTACCCCTAAGACAACACCTACATATTTTCCTTCGTAGAATATAGTTTTGGAGAATCCCAGCAAATATTTTGTTTTTCCGGCTTTGGTTTTTATCTTTAACTGTGTATATTCCCTTTTGAAAAATTCACCTTTTATCCTGCGATTTGCAATTTCTTTAATCAAAGGTTTATCCTTTTCATCTGCGATAATATCCTCTGGCTTGAGTTTCCGAAGTTCTTCCAGAGAATAACCTGAAAATTTCAGGAATGCCTTATTGGCAAACAAATAAGTTTTGTGATAGATAAGGATAAATATATGGGGAAATTCCATTATGGATTTTAAAACGGCTTTTTCTTCTTCAATCTTTTTCAGGATGTCCGTTATGTTGTATATGAAATCAAAACTTTTCAGAGTTTCAGGGGGGATTTTTTTCAGTGAGTTTTGTTGAATAAATTTTTCCAGCTGTTTTTTATATTTTTTGTAAAAATCTTTTTTTACTAAAAATGAATGGTGAAAAATCGTTTGAATTCTTTTAATAACAGCTATCTGGTTTTTTATGTCTTCAGGTAGCTGGTCGTAATAATCTTTGTAAATAAACCCTATATCTATCTGATTGTCAATTAAACTTTTAATTATTTCTGTGTAAGAACATATAGGAATAATATCCACATACTCAAATCTGGAATGTATTTCTAAAAGTCCCAGATACATGTATTTATAGGGATTTATTCCTGTTCTGGGATTTCTGGGTAGTTTTTTCCCTTTTCTTTTTATTATGTAAATTACATCCTGCTGATGACCAAATTTTGCAAGGGGTATAAACCCTTTTTTACTCAGTTCAAGTGATACGTCAGGGGATGCATAATAGATATCTACTTCTATATTTTTAGACTCAAGGAGTTTTTCCTCTTCAGAATGATTTTTGAATAGAATAAGTTCTACCTTTTGGGAAAAAATATCCTCCAATGATTTAGCAATACTTTCCCATCTATCTAAACCCTGTCTTGTGTCATGCGGACATATAGCAAATCTAATCATAAGTTAACCTCTAATATCTAATTATCGGTCAAGAAATTTATTTTTAAATCCTAAGTTGACAAATGAATTTTCATTCATTATCTTGGATAAAAGAATAGCAATATTGGAGATGCAGAATGCATATTCCGGACGGTTATTTATCACCTGTGACATATATACCTTCTTATGCTGTAGCTGTGCCTCTTATGGCCTATGGTATAAAAAAACTAAAAGAAAAACTTAATGACCAGACATTTCCATTGATATCCTCTTTAACTGCTATGTCTTTTTTGATAATGATGATAAACATTCCCATCCCCGGGGGAACAAGTGGACATGCCATTGGAACAGCTGCTATTTCCATTCTGATTGACCCGTGGATAGCTTTTATATCTATTAGCCTTGTTTTACTGATACAGGCGCTTATTTTTGGAGATGGTGGAATAACAGCATGGGCTGTTAATTCTCTTGCTATGGGTTTTGTTGCATCATTTGTAGCTTATTACACATATAAAGGATTATCTAAATTTAATGAAAATATAGCCCTGTTTATTTCCGGCTGGCTTTCCATAGTGGCAGCTTCTTTTATTATTGCTGTATTTTTAGGTGTTCAACCTGTTATTGCCCATACCTCTGATGGAAAACCGTTATTCTTTCCGTTTGGCCTTGAAATAACAATTCCAGCTCTTGTTGGTTCCCATATGCTTTATTTTGGTATTGTTGAGGGGATATATACGCTTATTGTTATAAAGTTTATTGAGAAGATTAAAAATCCATTTTTAAAAGGAAGGGTAAAAAATGCATAAAAAACTCCTTCTGCCTGTGTTTTTACTGCTTGTTGCCGTTCCCTTAGGGCTGCTTACAGATAAACCTGCATGGGGAGAATGGGAGCAGGATTTTTATAAACAGGTTATTGGTTTTATTCCTTCAGGAATAAAACATGGAAATTTAATAAAAGCTGTAATCCCTGATTACTCCTTAAATGGTATTCCTGAAGTTGTATCTTATTACATATCTGCTATTATTGGAATTGCTGTTATATTTTTATTTTTCCACACTCTAAAACTTTTTATCAGGTCAAAAGGTGAAGGATAAACTATTTTTTGTCCTGTATTTGCTTGGCATAATCGCTCTTACTTCTGTTCATAATCTATGGTTCTTTGTTGTTTTTCTCAGCTTTTTATTTGTTTTTTCAGGAAAAGATATTTTTTCTATACTAAAGAAAACAGCCTTTTCTATAATCCTGTTTAACAGTATAGTTAGCATAAGCTATATCATTTATTCTGTTTTGAAAAATCAGGAATGGTTTGAGTATATAATTCTTCTTAATTTGAGGGTTTTTACCATTACATTTATGACATTTCTTTTCATACAAAAGATAAATATATTCAAAGCTTTATCATTTTCTAAAACACTGCAGTTTTTAGTTGTTCTATCTTATAGCCAGATTTTGATCTATAAAAAATCCTTTAATGAATTTAAACTGGCACTAAAAAGCCGAATTATACAGAAACCTGAAAGAAAGGATATGTATAATTTTATCTCAAGGGTATCTTATTTCTTTTTGAATAAGTCTATAAATAACTCAAAAGAAATTTCACAAGCAATGAAATCAAGGGGATTTTTTATAGATTGAGTATGATAAAAATAGAAAATCTTTTTTTTAAATATGAAAATAAAGAAATTTTAAAGGATATATCTTTTTCTGTTAAGAAGGGAGAAAAAATTGTTCTCCTTGGTATAAATGGAAGCGGAAAATCAACACTTTTAAAAATATTAAACGGTCTAATTTTTGCTCAGAAAGGAATATATGTTTATAAAAACACACAAATAACTCCTAAACAGCTTAAGGACAAAAATTTTGCAAAACAATTTAGAAAAGAAGTTGTTCTCCTTTTCCAAAATCCTGATAGTATGTTGTTTAACTCTACTGTTTATGATGAAATTGCCTTCGGTCTCCGTCAGCTTGGAATGGATAACATAGACGAAAGGGTTAAATACTGGGCAAATAAACTTGGAGTTTATAGATATTTAGACAGACCGCCTTTTGACCTTTCTGGTGGAGAAAAACAAAAAGTATGCCTTGCCTCACTTCTTGCTTTGGAACCTGAATTGCTTTTACTTGATGAACCTACTGCAAATCTTGATCCAAGAAGTATAGGCTGGCTTGTTGATTTTCTGTATGAGCTTGATATTACTGTTATTACTACTACCCATAATTTAAGCTTATCTTTAGAACTCGGGGATAGGGGGCTTGTCCTGTCTGAAAATCATCAGCTTATATATGATGGAAATCTTGAGGGATTTGTCAAAGATATAGAAAAGCTAAAAGAGGCTAATCTGATACATACCCATAAACACAGACACGGCAAAGTTATCCATACCCATTACCATCTCCATGACTTTTGATTTCAAGTGTATTATATTAATGAATATCCATTCATTAGGAGGATTAAAATGTGTAAAGACTGCGGTTGTTCTATAACAGATACACATCATCATCACGACCATGAACACCATCATCACCATCATCATGGGAACCCAACCCTTGAGGATAAAAAAACTGTTGAAGTAATAACAAAAATCCTTGATGCCAATGACAAACAGGCAGAAAGCAACAGAAAACATTTTGACCAACACGGAATTTTTGCGATAAATCTTATGAGTTCACCGGGAGCCGGTAAAACAACACTTTTAGAAAAAACAATAGAACTTTTAAATAATGAGCTAAAAATCGGTGTTATAGAAGGAGATTTAGAAACCAATAGAGATGCAGAGAGAATAAAGGCAAAAGGTGTTCCTGCATACCAAATCACAACAGGGCAGGCCTGCCATCTTGACGCCTTTATGGTTCATGAAGGAATACACCATTTGCCCCTTGAAGAGCTTGATATTGTATTTGTTGAAAATGTAGGAAATCTGGTTTGTCCTGCCTCCTATGACATAGGAACTCATCTTAATGTTGTTCTTCTTTCTGTTCCTGAAGGAGACGATAAACCTGCGAAATATCCTGTGATGTTTAGAAGTGCTGATCTTATGCTTATAACAAAAACAGACCTTCTTCCTTACTTTGACTTCGATGTCAAAAAAGCCATTGAAGAGGCCAGAGCCTTAAATCCTAAGATGGACGTTATACAGATTTCCACCAAAACAGGAGAAGGCTTGGATAAATGGATTAATTACATAAAGCTGAAATCTTCTCTAAGAAGCATAGTATAGTCCTTTGAAACCTCTGCTTTGATATTTTGACCTAATATTCTTATACTTATATTCATATAAAACAAAGCAGGGGTTATACATTGTCAAAGGTAAAAAGAGTTTCTAAAGAAGAAAGAAAACAAGAAATAGTAAAAACAGCCTGTAAACTTTTTGCAGAAAAGGGATATTACAATACAACCATTCCAGACATAGCAGAAGCTATGGGAATGAGCGTTGGGAATTTATATAACTATTTCAGTTCAAAAGAAGAACTGGCTAAATACATAATGAAATACTCCTCTAAACTTCTGGGAGATGAGATAAAAAAAATAAATGAGGAAAATATAACCACAAAAGAAAAAATTTATAAGATTGTAAGGAGATTTTTTGAGATAGCACAGCAGCAGCCTGAATTAATTGAGTATTTCCTCAGGGTTTTCTTATCAAACAGAGAAGTTTTTGATGAAGGTTGTGAAGGATTTTTATGCGTAAATGAAGTGGTAACAGAACTTATGCTGTTTTTAGAAGAAGGAGCAAGAAAAGGGGATTTAAGACAGCAAGATTTCTTCCCCGCATTTGTTACAATGATGGGGCCCCTTGGTGGAATGGTTTTTCTGCAAGGAGAAAATGTTTTACCTAAATCCCCTATAGAATATTCAGATGAACTTGCAGAGAATATATGGCGTGCATTGAAAAATGACTAAAAAAACACTGCTATGGCTTCAAGGATTATCATGTAATGGAAATTCCCAGTCTCTATTAAATGCAGAAAATCCATCCTCTTATGAAATTTTTTCAAAAATAGACCTGATATTCCATCCAGAAATCAGCTATAAAGAAGATATCCTGCAAGTTCTAAACAAAGTTTTATCAGGCAAGAAAAAAGTAAATTTTCTGATAATAGAAGGCAGTATAACAACAGATAAGCGTTTTCACAGAATAGGGGAACTTTCAATAGGTGAGATTGTTTTAGAACTAAAAGATAAAGTTGATTACATTATTGCAGCCGGAAACTGTGCATCTTTTGGCAACATTCCTGCTACTTTTCCTGAAAATCCTGATGTAAAAGGACTACAATTTACATTCAAAGAAAAAAAAGGTTTTCTTCCCTCTGATTTTAAAACGAAATCTGGCTATCCCGTAATAAATATTCCCGGATGTCCTATGCACCCTGCATGGTTTATGCAAACCCTCATTGCACTTCTTGAAGGAAGAGAAGTTATCTTAGACAGCTTTAATAGACCAAAAGAGCTTTTTATGTATCTTTCCCATAATGGATGCACAAGAAATGAATATTTTGAATGGAAAACAGAGGCAGAAGAGTTTGGACATAAAGAAGGCTGTCTTTTTTATAATCTTGGTTGTAGAGGACCAATGACCCATGCACCGTGTAATAAAATTTTATGGAATAGGATATCTTCTAAAACCAGAGCAGGAATGCCTTGTATTGGTTGCACAGAATTTGATTTTTCATTAAGGGAAAACTTCTTTGAAACAAAGAAAAATATGGGAATTCCTGAAGAAGTCCCTTTAGGAGTTTCAAAAAGAGCATACATAACAATAACTGGCGTAGCAAAAACTCTAAAAAACGAAAGAGTCTCTAAAAAGTTAGAGGAGACAGATTAAATAAAATGACGTATATTATATGAAAGAAATATACGTAAAGAGGTACCAATTTTGCATACCAAATTAACTTTAAGAATAGAAACAGATTTAATAGAAAATGTAAAAGAGCTTTCCCAGAAAAAAGGAAAGTCCATATCTAAGATTGTGGAAAATTATTTTAAACTAATCTTAAAAGATAAAGAAAAAAATGAAGAATTAACTCCAACAGT
>NZ_JALVTW010000004.1 GCF_027023985.1 Persephonella sp.
TGTTATCCTTGACGAAAGAGATACGCTGCAGATTACGGTAGGTTAATGTTTTCGTTCTTCTAAATAGTCTTTCATAGTTAAAAATGCCATTGTTCCAAAGATGAATAGAGCAAAAAGCATTAGTAAGATTAATAAAATTTCTAAAATCATTTTACAACTCCTTTAATTTCTTTCTTATTGTTAACCATAACCAAAAAGCAAAAACTAACACAAAACCATCTATAAAAATTAAAGCTCCGTAGATGTAAGGGTCTAATTTATTTCCTATAATTTTTGGGTTTAAAGCTCCTATTCCTGCTGATACTGTTAAAACAATAATAACTAATGTTCTAAATAGACCTTCCTTTATTTTCAGCTTCTCAAGTTCTATTTTTGCTTTCTCTATCTCTAACTTCTTAAGTTCAAGTTCTTTTTCTTTAGCCATTTTTGTTAAACGGTTTGCAATAACTGCTCTATGTTTTCTTTTTTTACTTCTTTGCTTGCATTTAATATCTCTATTCCTACAGGTTTATCATCTTCAGAATAATCCACGATAATGTTAGGTGTTATTTCTTCTGTATATACAATTTCCTTATCTGTTAGCTTTATATATAAAGCATTTGCTTCTTTATCAAATTTTATTTCCATAGTTTGCCTTCTCATCTTTGCCAAATAAAACATACACAATACCAGAAGCAATAAGGACAAATCCCAAAACTATAAAAATAGCTAATTCACTACTTATCTCCATTGCTTTCTCCTTTACTTATAAAAAACATTCCAAGCACTACAATTAATATATAAACAATTCCAAAAGCAATCAATTTTAAAAAGTTTACTTTATCACTAATAACAGGTTGCAAGAATGCAAACACAAGAATAGCAACACTAAAATTTAACAGGCTTTTCCCAAATTCTTTAAGAGCTTCTGGATGAGCTTTCACTCTTATACTTCTCCAACAACAACTTTATCGCTTCTTCTAAGAGCTCGTTATTTTTCCTTCCTTGCTTGACTGCCAACACTTTTAATTCTTTTAGTAATTCCTCGTTTAATGATGTAGTAAATTTTACCCTTTTAGTTTCGGAAATATTGGTCATTACAATTTCCTCCTTGTTTTTAATTATACGTAAACAAGTAAATATTGACAAGTTAAATTTTTTCTATATAATCATACGTATATACGTAATACGTAATTACGTAAAAAATTTATAAGGAGGTATTGTTATGGCAACAAAAATGGTAGAACAGGCTTTAATCCCTGTTGAAGACGCAAAAATTTTGTCTATTTGTGATGAGGAAGGGGAAGTGTGGGCAGCAGTTCGTCATATTTCTAATTACTTTGGATTGAATTGGGGAAGCCAATGGAGAAAGTTGAAATTTCTTGAACAGAAAGGCGTCGCCTTAAAGGCGATGGAGGTAGAGGTTGATGGCAACAAGGTAAAGATGATATTCATCAACCTCTACGACCTACCAGTCTATTTATATTCTATCAACATTAACAAAGTCCGTCCAGAACTCCGAGATAAGATTAAAAAATTCCAAGTAGAAACCACCCACGCCATAAGAGAATACTGGAAAAACAAGATTAAAAAGGAAAGAGAAGAAATAGAAAAACTCAAAGCCGAATACAACCAGCTTGTGCAAGAACTCCGTCAAATCCCTACTTACGAAGAATACAAGGAACTCAAGATAAAATACGAATTACTATCAACAATGGTGGACATGCTTGTAATGGACATGGAGAATGCGAAGCCGTATGTTGACAATCTCTTTGGCAGAATAAAGAAGATAAAAGAAGGGGTCACCATCCTAACCAACGAAGGCGACCAGTTAGTTAAAAAAATCGTTCAATTTAAATAACTCCAGAGGGGCTAATGCCCCTCTTTTTCTGGGTGAAAACTGGGTGCAAAATTAGAGATTCACTACAACTGCATATTTCTTAATGATATTCTCAAGCTCCACCAAAAGAAAAAATCACCAGATTCTCAAAGATCAATATTTTCCTGTAAATAAATTCTTCATACTTCCGATAAATTAATAAAACTGCTTCAAAAGGGGATTTTAGAATGCCTGTAGATACTATTATTTTTTATCAAAAAGAAAAAGTGAATTTTAATAATTTACAGATTGTCAAAAATATTGCCTCCAAATTACAAAAAAAGCTGATCCTTCTATTTGTAGATATTCCACAAGAGGAAAAAGAAAAAGCTATTTCCCTAATTTCTTCAAATGGAATTAACTTTGAGGTAAAAAACCAGATAGAAGAAGCTCTTATAAAAGAAGAAATTAACAAGGAAAAACCAGACTTACTTATATTAACCCGCGAGAAAATATCTCCACTTGAACATATTTTTAAAACCCCTGAAACAGAAAAATTCATAAACTCTATAAAAAATATAGATATCCTTTTGCTTCAGGAAGACGCTATCAAATTAGAGAAAATTTTGATCAATATAGACAAAGAAACTTCAACACCATTTTATATAAAATCCACATATGAATTTGCAAAAAAACTTGAAGTTCAGTTTGATTTTGTTACCTCTTTTTATGAAGCTTACTATGAACTATCATTAATGAAAACTCATCCAGAAGAAGAAGCAAAACAAATAGTAGTAGATTTATTCAAAGAACATATAGAAATTGTAAAAGATAAAATGGCTAGAGCCTTAGGCAAAGAAAAAGCAGAAGTAATTGTAATAAAAGGAGACCCTAAAAAAGAAGTGCCTTACTATGCAAGAAGAAAAGAATACGACCTGCTCGTTATTAATGAGAATATCGAAGATAAAGATTCTTACATAGAAAACTCAGAAATGTCTGTTGGAATATTCAAAGACCAAGAAGAAGGAGAGTAAAGGTGGAGCATCATACAACAACTATTCTGGGAATGTTAGGTTTAGGGTCTAAAGAAACTCTTTACTGGATATCTATTCTGCTTTTTGTTGGCACTTATGCAATGATTATTCTTGAAAAGTTTTTCCACAGAGTTCCAGCAGCACTTCTGGGAGGAACTCTGGCTATATTCTTGGGAGTAGTTACTCCCAAGTCAGCATGGGAATCAATTGACCACAACACAATGTTCCTTCTGATTGGAATGATGATAATTGTTTCTGTGCTTATTGAAAGTGGATTTTTCTCAATATTATCCTCCGTAGCTTTACGAATAACCAAAGGAGATCCTCTAAAGATTATCCTTACTTTTACAATGCTAACTGCCGTTTTATCTGCTTTTTTAGATAACGTAACTACCGTTTTATTCATGGTGCCTATTTTGATATCTATTACAAGAAAACTTAAATTACCTCCTGTTCCTTATATTATTGCAACGGTTCTGGCCTCAAACATAGGTGGAACGGCAACATTAATCGGTGACCCTCCTAACATCATCATCGGTTCTCTGGGACATTTTACATTTATGGATTTTATTGTAAATCTTACTCCTATTATTATCATTACCCATATAATTGGAACAATTGTTTTTATAGGTATGATGAAATTTCAAGGACATCTACAGGTAAAAGTAAAAGATAAAGAAGAACTTAAAAGAATCGTAGAAGAGCAAAAAATAGAATATGACATAAAATTAATGAGAAAAGGTTTAATTGTATTTGGGATTACGATAATTCTATTTTTCCTCCACCATATTCTTCACCTTGAAGCAGGAACAATAGCCTTATTTATGGCCTCTGTTTTAATGCTCTGGTCTAAGGAAGACCCTGAAAAGATATTTGAAAGGGTTGAATGGACAACTTTAATGTTCTTCTTAGGTTTATTTGTTGTTATTGGAGGACTTGAACACTCTGGTGTGTTTGAAGATGCTGCAAAATTAGTTGCAGGGGTCATAACTGACCCAATGTCAGGAATCCTTGTTTTAGGTGGTTTATCTGCAATTATTTCAGGTATTGTAGATAATATACCATTTACAATGGCTATGTCTTATGTTCTTATTGACCTTGGTAAAACAGCTGCTTTTGATACTGAACCTTTATGGTGGGCACTTGCTCTTGGTGCATGTCTTGGAGGCAACCTGACAATAATAGGTGCTTCAGCAAACGTTGTTGCAGCTGGTCTTTCGGAAAGGGAAGGTTATCCAATAAAATTCTTTGATTTTATTAAACAGGGAACACCGGTAACAATAGTTTCCGTGATTGTTGCCCTTGGACTCCTGTGGCTCAAGTATGCTATTTTCGGCGTATAACCTGAGCTTTTTGCTCAGGTTCCTTTTTATATCTTTTTATTGATAAAACCTTTTTGCTGTTTTCCTTTTATTGAACCTGTCTGGTCATACTTCTGAGGTTCATCAAAAATCATATCAAATAGTTCTTCAATAAACTGGGCATTATTTGCTGCAATATTCAGATTTATTCTGCTCATAGATTGGATTTTTTCAAGTTTATCCTGAAACGGTTCAAGTTCTTCAGCTGAAAACTTTGAAAGTTCTGACAGTATTTTCCTTTTTTCTTCCACTACTTCCATTAATTTTTCAGAGATAGAACTGTCTTTAATACTCTCTATTAGGAGGTCTTTCTCTTCTTCTAACTTTTCAATAAGTCTATCCAAAAGGTTGCTTATTTTTCCCATTTTTACACCTGCTTTTATAAATAATAGACCCATCTATACATAAAGGCAACAGGTAAAAGTTAATAATATTGCCTAACATCAATGAATTTTCCCAATAAAAAAACCGATAATATCATTAATAATATTTACAAAAAATTACGATAATAATTAAAAAGGAGGGTTTAAATGACAGAAGGACTGTATCAGGAGATAAAAAAATTATTTGAAGTTATAGAGCAATACAAGAAAGATATAGAAACACTTGGAAGCAAAAAAGAAGGATTTAAAAGTGTTAACACCCATATAGAACTGGCAATAAAAGAAAGTGAAGAAGCTACTAAAAAATTAATTGATAATATTATGGAAACAAGTTCCGAGATAAAGGAAGTTTTATCTTTAGTATCCCAGATAGATAATGAAGAACTGAAAAATAAGATTATTTCTAAACTTGAAAAAGTGCTTTCTCAATTAACAAACTCTTTAACTCTTCTGGAGTTTCAAGATATTCTTTCACAGAGGTTAATTAAAATATCAAATTTTATTTCCGATGTTGAAAAAGAGATATTAAAAATATTGCTTCTTTTTGGAATTAATGAGGAAAAATCAGAAGATAGGAAAGAAGAGTTAAGAGAAAAACTTGAAGAGCTTGAATGGAAAAAAGAAGTATCTCAGGAAGATGTTGATGACATTCTAAAACAATTTGGAATGTAATAAAAATGAGGGTTCAACCATGAAGTTAAACTTTACAGATGACATGAGGGAAATCTTAGAAGAATTTCTCATTGAAGCCGATGAGATACTTGCAAATCTTGACCAGGATTTAATAGAGCTGGAATCAAATCCGGAGGATAAAGAACTCCTTAACAAAATCTTTAGAGGAATGCACACTCTTAAAGGTGGAGCCGGTTTTTTAGGTCTTACATCTATTGTAGAAATTGCACACAAAATAGAAGACATATTCAACAAGCTCCGCAACGATGAGCTCCATCTGACCTCTGAAATGATGGATGTTATTTTTGAGGGGGTAGATAAATTAAAAGAAGCAATAGATATGTTAAAGGAAAATGATGAAATTCCTGATGAAGAGGATATAAAGGATCTTTTAAATAAACTTGAGCAAATACTTTCAGGAGAAACAGTTATCGAAGCAGAAGTAGTGTCAGACAGTAATAATCAACAAGAAAGTTCAGATGAAAATACGGAATTTGAATTTGTTCCTGGTGTAGATGAAGATATTAAGAAACTTATTCTTCAATATCCCGGGAAGGATTTAGGAGAAATTTTAGAAGAGCTTATACTCCTCCCTCCCGATGAAAGACCTCCACTTGAAGTTATTGAAAAATTAGAACAATTAATTGCAGAAGGTAAAGACGTCAAAGATTTAATAGTTCCCAAAACAAAAGGAGAAAAACCTGAAGAAAAAACAGAAGAAACTCCTAAAATTGAAAAACCTGTAGAAGTAGAAGAAACTCAGCCTAAAGCAGAGCCAAAACCTGCTCCAAAAGAAACAGGTCAAACCAAGAAGAAAAAGTCAGAGAAAAAGGAAGAAGTTATCAGAGTTGATGTTGAAAGGGTAGAAACACTAATGAATTTAGTCGGGGAGCTTGTTCTTGATAGAAACAGAATAGTTAAATTAGCTTCAGGGTTAGAAGCAAACTGTAATTCCTCTGATACGATAGAAGAGCTAATAGATTCCATAACAGGAATGAGTAGAACTGTCAGCGACCTTCAAGATGCTGTTATGAAACTTAGAATGCAACCTGTTAAGAAAATATTCAGTAAATTCCCGAGAATTGTTAGAGACCTGGCTAAAAAACTAAACAAAAAAGTAAACCTTATATTAGAAGGAGAAGATACAGAGATTGATAGGTCAATTCTTGATAAATTAGAAGATCCTCTTATTCACCTTGTTAGAAATGCGATTGACCATGGAATAGAACCACCAGAAGAAAGAATAAAAGCAGGAAAGCCAGAAGTTGGAACAATAAAATTATCCGCTTATCAAGAAGGAGATAGAATAATAATCTCTATAGAAGATGATGGAAAAGGCATTGATGTTGAAAAAGTAAAACAAAAAGCAATAGAAAAAGGTCTTATAACTCCTGAACAGGCAGAAAACATGTCAGATAAAGAGGCTTACGAACTACTGTTTATGCCCGGTTTCTCCACAGCAGACCAGGTAAGCGAAGTTTCCGGTAGAGGCGTTGGAATGGATGTTGTTGCTTCAACAATTCATTCACTCCGTGGGACAATTGAGGTTGAAAGTGAACCGGGAAAAGGAACAAAATTCATAATGAAACTGCCTCTTACTGTTGCTATTATCAGGACATTAATGGTTGGTGCAAATGATAGAATATTTGCAATTCCATTATATTCTGTGGTGGAGATAGTCAGATATGAACCGGAAAATGTTAAAAAGATTGGCCAGTTCAAATCATTTATGCTTAGAGATGAAGTATATCTCCTATTTAGCTTAAATGAACTATTTGATATTGAAGATGAAGGGGAGAAACAGTTTATCGTTATAGTCAGGGTAGGCGAAAAGAATATTGCCATCGCAGTTGAAGAATTATTTGGAGAAGAAGAAATAGTTATAAAACCCCTTGGAAAACTACTTGAAAATGTTCAAGGAATAGCAGGAGCAACAATAACAGGAGATGGAAGGGTCGTTTTAATAGTAGATACAAATTCATTAATTAATGATAAAAAATCACAACTTATTGGAGTGCTGTGATGTCAGAGTTAGAAGTCCTTGGATTAAGAGAAATAGAAACAGAAATTTCAAATGAAGAAAGGCTTATAACATTTAGGCTCGGTGAAGAACTTATAGGGGTAAACATAAAAGATGTGATTAAAATAACAAAAGATATAGAGATTACCCCTGTTCCCAAAACAAAACCTTATATCCTTGGAGTAATGAACCTAAGGGGAAACATTATTCCTGTGGTTTCTCTGAAAAAGAAATTCAATCTCCAAAGTCCAGAAGTAGAAAAACCGACAATAGTAGTGGTTGAAACAGAACTTGGACATATAGGAATAACCGTAGACAAAGTAGAGGGGGCAATAAACATAAATCCCAGGGATATCCAGCCACCTCCTATGAACTCAATAGGTATTGACCCGGAATTTATAGATGGTGTTGTGATGATTGAAACAGAAGATGGACATAAAGAGCTTTTAACACTTTTAAATATAAAAAAAATATTCAGGCCTGAGAACCTGTAAAGGTTTGGAGGAAATAAATGGCTAAAAAGGATTATCTTCCAAAAATACTTGAGACAGGAGCTAATGAACTTGAGATAATCGACTTTAGAATGTATGAGCTTCTTGATAACGGAGAAATATATGAATGGGTTTTAGGTGTAAATGTAGCAAAGGTTCGCGAAGTAACCAGAAGGCCGGAAAATATAGTAAAATCCCCAGGTTCTCCACCGGAAGTTGAAGGAATAGCAAAAATCAGAGGTGAAATAGTTCCTATAGTGAATCTTGCAAAATGGATGAAAATTAGAGAACCTGAAGGAGCAGGAAAATATGTAATAGTTATGGAATTCCTCAGAGAAATTGTAGGTGTTATAGTTCACGAGGCAAAAAGAATTAGAAGAATAAAATGGGCTGACATAAAAAAACCTCCTCCAAGCATTGAAGAAAGACTTGGAGGAAAAATTGTAGGTGTTATTGAAATAGAAGACGGTCAACTACTACTTTTACTTGATTTTGAAGGAATACTTGATGAACTGGGAATGATTAAGATATTCGGTATTGAGGAGGAAGTTCCCGAAGAAGAGGTAGAAAGAAAAGGCCATTTCACAATATTAATACTTGATGACAGTCCAGTAGCAAGGAAAATAATAAGAGGAATACTTGAAAAAGACGGCCATACGGTATTGGAGGCTTCCAGTGGTCTGGAAGGTCTCGACATTCTCAATAAATATCTTGAACAGGCAAAAGCAGAAGGGAAAGATATAACAGACTACATACAGCTAATTGTTTCAGATATAGAAATGCCCGGGATGGATGGTCTTACATTTACAAGAAAAATAAAAGAACATCCGGAACTGTCTAAAATACCTGTTATTATAAATACATCCCTAAGTGATAGAGCAACAGTTGATAAAGCAAAATTTGTTAATGCAGATGCACACCTTGTTAAATTTGATGCACCTGACCTTTTAAAACTTGTTCATAAATATGCAATAAAAAAATAAGGAGGAAAATAAATGGCATTACCTGACCCAAACATAAAAATACTTGTTGTTGACGATATGGCAACAATGAGAAGAATTATTAAAGGTCTTCTTGAACAGCTTGGTTTTAAAAATATAGACGAGGCAGAAGACGGAAAAGTTGCACTCCAGAAATTAAAATCAGGCAAGTATGATTTTGTAATAACAGACTGGAATATGCCAAATATGACAGGGCTTGAACTTGTTCAGGAAATTAGGAAAGACCCTGAGCTAAAACATTTACCTGTGCTTATGGTTACTGCCGAAGCTAAAAAAGAAAACGTTTTAATGGCAATTAAAGCTGGAGTCAACAACTATATCGTAAAACCATTTACAGCAGAAGTTTTAAAGGAAAAAATAGAAAAAATTTTCTCGGCACTTAAAAAATAGGAAATCAGGAGGATTAAGAGATGGGTCTCTTTGGATGCAAAGATGCATACCGGACTATAGACAGACTGAAGGAGGAAATAGAGAAAAAAGATGAATACATAGCCAAACTTGAGGAGTTATTAAAGGCAAAAGATGATGAAGTAAAAGTTTTACAAAATGATTTAAAGAAAAAACAACAACAGATTGATGAATTTCAAGAGAAGTTAGAAAGTATTAAGGGGAAATTCGGAGATTTACAAGAATATCTGAGAAATCAATGGAAAATACTGGACTATTTACAAGAAGAAGGTGTATTTATTGCCAATACAAACTTTAAACCTGGTAAAGAAGGAAATGAGCTGATTTTTGTAAACCAAAGAGGAAAGCAGATATTAAAAGAACTAGGAGAAGACATTAATAAGGTTTACGGCTTTAATATAGACTGGGAACATCCTGAAGGAATATCTATCCATAGATTCCATAAAGACCCAGAAAGGATAAAACAGCTTTTAAAAGCCTTAAAACCAGGCGAAGTTATAAAAAATGCGGATATTGTTGTGGGTAACCACGTTATAGAATCTTATAGATTTGCTGTTACTGACCCGGATGGAAATATAGTAGGATATGCTTCCACCTGGAAAGATGTAACCAGCGATAGATTCCTTGACAAGATTATTCTTGAAACCTCACCTGAAATGGCAATGACCATATATGAAACAGCTCAGATTGGTATTAATACATTCAAACTAAGAGATGAAATGATAACTTTCAAAAATAATCTTAACCACATTGTTGATTCTGTTTCTGAAATAAGCAATGCATTATCAGAATTGTCAAACTCAATTCAAGAAGTCCAAAGAACACAGGAAGATATTAACGAGCTTGTGGAAAAAGGTTCACAATCTATAGAAAAATCTGTTGCAAATATCAGACAGTCTGTTGAGGTTATATCAAAACTTACGGAATCTACAGCCGAGCTTAGAAAAAGAGTTACAGGTATTGAACATATACTTGATGTAATTCTTGAGATTACAGAGCAAACAAATCTTCTTGCCTTAAATGCTGCTATTGAAGCTGCAAGGGCAGGTGAAGTAGGAAGAGGATTTGCAGTTGTTGCTGATGAGGTAAGGAAACTTGCTGAAAAAACATCTAAGAGTGCCAATGAGATAAGAGAAGTTGTAATGGCAATTATGGAAGAAATGGAAAGAACAGAAACAGAAGTAACAAATGTCCGTGATATTATTAATGAAGGTGCTGAATATTCGGAAGAGATAGAACGTGTCCTTGAAAAGATTAAAAATGCAAATGAAAAAATAACAAGTATGATAATGAGGCAAACTTCCTCTACAGAAGAACAATCAAATACAATAAAAGTAGTATCTGAAAAGAGCAGGGAACTACTGGAATCAATTGATGATATTTTAGACATCGGTATAGAACTCGACCAGATCGCGAATGCCACATTTAAAAACAGTATGGAAGTATGGAATATGTTCAGACAAATTAGAAAAGTTGGAGAACTTGACCTGCTTACAAGGATACTTGAACATGCAGCATTTGTTGAAAACATAATCAAAGCCATAGAAGGGAAAGCTTCGTTTACTCCTATTGACCATACACAGTGCAACCTTGGAAAATGGTATTACACACAAGGGCTTATTGAAGCTGAAAAATATGGACCTGAAGCTGTAGAACTTATGAAAGAACTTGAAAAACACCATATAGAGTTCCATAATCTCGGAATGGAAATAATGAAACTTCAAGAAGAAGGAAAAGTGGATGAAGCAATAGATAAGGTTGATATACTTGCCCAAAAATCAAGAGAAATTGCGAATATTCTTGTTAAACTATTTCAAGTAATGGTTATGAAAAGAAAAGAATCCCAAATACAATAATGAATAAAAAGCTTATTACACTGTTTATTACAGAGATCTTTATTACAGTTATATTCTCTATTTATCTAATCTCCACTTCCCAGAAAATACGGGAGATGGAGAGTACCTATCTTCTTACTGGTAGGATTTACGACAAAATTTCAGCAGTTAAAGAAATACAAAAATTTGGAATTACAATAAACAAGCATCAAATTTTAAATCAGCTTAAATCTTATCCTTATCCGGAAAATATTTATATTTCGAAACTATCTAAAATAATTAATACCTCTGACTGGGATTCCTTAAACTTCCGTTTGTCACAATTTTTAACAGAATTAAAAAAACAGCAAAAAAGACTTACCTATATCCAGAGATTACTAATTGCAATTTTTCCCTTAATTTTAGCCATTTCCCTGTCCCTTGATTTTTATCTGATATATAAAGTTTTCTCAAACAGAGAAAAACAGATTAAAGATACAATAAGGAAAATAGTAACCGGTGAACCTCCTGGAAACATAACAATAGATGAACTAAGACTGCTAAATAATTGGCTAAGCTCCACATTTAAAGAAATGATCCAGTCCTCAGATAATGTGATTAAAAACTCCTCTGTATTATTTATGGAGTTTGGAAAAACAGAAAATAAAAAGAAAAAAATACAGGAAAATACACTTGAGCTTGCCCTGACATCTGAGATAGTTTCCATCTCAATAGAAAATATAAGTAGATATATACACAATATTTATAATGTAGTTCAAGAGCTTGATAAAAGGGCAATTGAAAGTTCAGATATTATTTTTAAATCAATAGATGAAGTCCAAGCCCTTTCATCTGAGGTAATATCCCTTAAAAGAAATGTAGAAACTCTAATGGAACAATCTGAAAAGATATATGAAGTTGTAAACACAGTCAAAGAAATAACAGAACAAACAAATCTCCTTGCCTTAAATGCAACAATTGAAGCTGCAAGGGCTGGAGAGGCCGGAAAAGGATTTGCTGTCGTTGCCGATGAAGTAAGGGCACTGGCAAACAAAACAAAAAGGTCAACTGTTGAGATAACACAAATAATAGATACTATTTCCCAATCTATGAAAGAACTTGCTACCCAGCTTTCACAAAAAGCAAACAGAGCAATAAATGTCCAGAAACTTATGGAAAGTTCAGGTGAAAATGTCAGTAAGATGAAAAAAAGTGTTCAGCTAATAACAGGAATGACAGGTGAGATTTCCCAGCTAATAGATGAAGAGGAAGAAACCCTTAACTTTATGAAAAATGAAATAATTAACCTCAGTAAAGAGACAGAATCTTTCGACAGATTGTTTAATCTACTCAAAGAAATTTTATATGAAACAGAACAAAACTTTGAAAAAATACTGGAAAATATACCTTTAAACAATTCTAAACTTGCGATAGAAGGGAAAATATACTTCCTCTCGTGGATAAGCCTGCTATCAAAAGGAATAAAGCAAGAATTACAGAAAACCCACATTTATGAATGGATACAAAATAAACTAATCAAGCATCATCCAGAAGGTTTAGAATTGTTACATTTATTAGAAGAAATTGATAAAAAACCAGAAATAGATAAAAAAGATATTTACAGATTTTTTGAAAAATTAGATAAAATCACAGAGCAGTAAAGATGGAAAAGCTATCAGAAAAAAGAGTTTCAGGAGAAATTTTTATAAAAAGGTTTTGTGATAAATTCAGGACAGATATGAACTTTAGTTTGATATTCAGTGCAAATGTGGAAGTTACAGGCACAGACACAATTAAGCTGACAAATATAAATCCATACCATTTATATAAAATTTTTCCACAGGTTGAAGAAGTATTTATATTTGTAAAATACAACTCTACCCCTTATGTAATAAATGCAAAAATAAAAAAGATAGATACAGACCGAATATACGCTGAAATAAAAAATGAAGAGATACACAAAGACAAAAGAAGATTCCACAGGTTTCATTTTTGTTGTAGAGATCTTGGTGATTTTTCCATAGAAAAAAATGGAAATATTATTACAAAATCTGCTTGCGTTCAGGAATTAAGTCGTAGCGGTGTAGGTGTTCTTAATCCTGAAATAGACAGTGTTAAGGAAGGAGATATTATAAGACTGGAAAATTTTAAGGATGAATTATCACTGGAAGTAAAAATCCTTTACAGAAAACCAAAGGGAAAATTTGATATTCTTGGGGGAGAAATCATAAGCTCAAACAAAAACTTGATTAACTATGTTATAAAGAAATATATTAAAGTATCAAAAGATTTAATTGAAAAAGCAGGATAAAAATAGTGCCGGAAGAAAAAAAACAGGAAAAAAGTCTTAAAGGTTCAGAAAAAGCAGCAATATTACTATCTTTATTACCTGAAGAAGTCACAGTAAATATTTTTAAACATTTAAAAGAACATGAAATTGAAAAATTAATAAAACAAATTCTTACAATAGAACCTCCATCAAAAGAAACAGCGAAACAAATTGTTGAAGAAGCCTTTAATTCTCTTAAAGAAATAGCACCAATAAAAATAGCACCAGACAATTTAAAGAAAATTCTTGAGCAGGCTTTACCACCTGACAAACTTGAAAAGCTACTGGCAGATACTTTGACAGTAGAGGAAGGAAAAGCTATATTCAGGGAACTTGAAAAAATGGACCCTAAATTTGTGGCAAATATAATCCAGAATGAACATCCCCAGGTGATTGCTCTTATACTTTCCCAGCTTAAACCACAAAAGGCAGCTGAGATAATACAGTATTTACCAAAAAGATTAGGAGTAACAAATGTTCAAGAGGAGGTTATAAAAAGGATTGCATCTATAGAAAAAATATCCAGTGATATGCTTAAGATGGTAGCCGATACACTTGAAGAAGAATTACTCACTGTGGGAGCTGGAAAAGAAGAAACATTAAGCGGAGTTGATATTGCAGCCGAAATTGTGAATATCCTGCCTAAAGAGCTGGCCCAGGAGATATTAGATGAAATTCGTAAAGAAAACGCTTCTCTTGCAGATACGATTGAAGAGAAAATGTTCAAATTTGAAGATATTGTCAAACTGGATAACAGGGCTATTATTGAAATACTTAAAGTTGTTGATAAAAATGACCTTCTCATTGCCCTTAAAGGAGCTCCACCTGAGATTATGGATAAATTCCTGTCTAATATGTCTAAAAGGGCAGCACAGATGTTCCTTGAAGATATGGAAATACTGGGACCAGTTAAAAAATCAGATGTTGAAAAGGCAAGAAAGAAAATCATTGCAACTATCAAGAGCCTGATAGAAAAAGGAGTTATAGAGTATGGGGCAGGAGAAGAAATGATTTAGAGGTGAGATATGTCTGATGAGTTCCTGTCTCAAGAAGAGATAGATGCTTTATTAGGTGGTGGTTCGGAAGAGAAAGAAGAAGAAAAGCCCAAAGAAGATATAGCCCCTTTTGATTTTTCAGAAGTAGAGCATATCAAGAAAGGCGGACTTCCCGGATTTGAACTAATTTTTGAAAGATGGATAAAACTGTTCAGGGAAGAAGTCAGAAAAATCATGCCCCATATAAATATGATAACCAAAGAAAATATCTATATATCAAGGTTTCAAAATTTCATGCTTAAAATTCCCCTTCCTTCCAGTTATACAATATTTTCAATGAGACCCCTTAAAGAAAACGCACTGCTTGTTGTTGATTCAAGACTTGTTTTTACAGTAATAAGCGTTTTGTTCGGAGGTCCTGCCAAACCATTCAAAGTAGAAGGTAGAGAATTTACAAAACTTGAACTTAGAGTAATACAGGATTTTATAAGCACAGCTTTAAAAACATTTGAACAGGTCTGGGATGAATTTTATCCGGTTATGGTTGAAATTAAATCAATAGAACTTAATCCAAGTCTTGCCAGAATAGTCTCTCCAAATGAGAAAGTAATCATTGTTGAGTGCAAAATGGATATTGATGGATATGAAGCACCGTTTTATTTCTGTTTTCCACAAAGTATGTTTCTTCCAATTAAGGATATAGTTTATTCACAGGTTGCTTTTTCTGAAGACCCTGTATGGAAAAAAAATATTGAAGAAAAAGTTAGAAAGATAGAACTGAAACTGACCCTTGAACTTACAAAGATGAAATTAAAAGTTAAAGATATTCTTGAATGGGAAGAAGGCACAGAATTAAACCTATATGTATCTCCTTCTGAAGAGTTTAAGCTTTATGTTGAGGATAAACATAAATTTAATGCAAAACTTGGAAAAATAAATGATAAATACGCTGCAATGATAACAAAACCTATTCTTGAAGAGGAAAAAAATGAGTGAAGAAGAAAAAAAGGAAAACCAATCTGAAGAAGAAGTAGATCAAGAAAAATTAGCAGAGGAATGGGCTAAAATGGCTGAAGCAGGCTCTTCTGAAACAGGAGAAGGGTCTCAGGAAGAATCTGTAGATCAAGAAAAACTGGCAGAAGAATGGGCAAAGATGGCGGAAAGTGGAGAATCTTCAGAGGCAGAAAGTTCTGAGGAAGTAGATCAGGAAAAACTTGCAGAGGAATGGGAGCAGATGGCACAGGCTACATCTGAAGAAAAAGAAAGCCAGGAAGAGCTTGCTAAAGAATGGGAACAAATGGGAGCCCAGCAGGAAAAGCCTGTTGAAATGGCAGAATTTGAGAAGGAAAAATTAGATTTATTAATGGATATTCCCCTTGAGATTTCTGTTGAGATAGGAAGCACTACAATGCCCCTTGAGGAAATCCTTAAACTAAATCCAAATAGCATTGTTGAACTTGATAGATATATTGACCAGCCTGTTGATATCAAAGTAAATGGTAAGCTTATAGCAAAAGGACAACTTTATACAGTAGAAAATAATTTTGGAATAAAAATAACAAGCATAATAACCGTCCAAGAAAGAATGAAACTTCTTTCAAACGACGAAATGTAAAGATTTTTCTATATCTTCCGAAAAATCTTTCAAACACCCTGAGGTGTAAAAATGGCAATAAATTTCCAACCGATATATGTTCTGGCAGCAGGTGGAGAAAGGGCACTGGAAAATTTGGACACGACAGCAAATAATCTGGCTAATGTTAACACACCCGGCTTTAAAAAACTACTCCTCAGGGAAATGAGCCAGTATATTCCGGAAAACAAAGGAGATACTGCACACCTGTTTGTTTTTCCCAGATTTAATGATACACCGGTGATAAACACCCAGGGTAATATTTTCAGAACAGACGCGCCACTTGATTTTGCCATATTTGGAGAAGGATTTTTTGCAGTTGAAACTCCAAACGGTATTCAATACACCCGTAATGGACACTTTTTCAGAAATCAGGATGGTTATATAGTTGATGCCAATGGAAATTATCTGCTTGATACACAGGGAAAAAGAATTCAAATTAAAAATATGATACAACCGATAACAGTTGCAGATGATGGAACCATATATCAGGGAGACCAGCAAGTAGCAAAATTTATGATAAAAAACTTTACAGCTATAAAACCTGTAGGAAATAGCTATTACATCCCTGATACACAAAAGGGAGCAACAGAAGTGCCAGCCCAGTATTCAATAAAACAGGGATATCTGGAACACTCAAACGTAAATGCAATTAAAGGCATGATAGAACTTATAAATGCCCAGAGAAGATTTGAAATTTACGGAACACTTATGAGAAGTTTAGACCAGATGGAACAAAAAAGTAATGAAATAGGAAGAGCATAAGGAGATAACAATGATTAGAGCATTATGGACATCAGCTTCAGGAATGGAAGCCCAGCAAACAAATCTTGATGTTATATCCCACAATATTGCTAACGTTAACACTGTAGGATTTAAAAGAAGCAGGGCAAATTTTGAAGATCTTATATATCAGAATATAAAAGACCCTGGAGTTATGAGTTCAAATGAAACAAGGGTTCCTTCAGGAATTCAGATTGGTCTTGGGGTAAAACTATCAGATGTATCTAAAATATTTACCCAGGGTAGTTTGATAAAAACAGATAAACAGCTTGATCTCGCTATACAGGGAGAAGGATTTTTCAAAATAGAACTTCCAGGAGGAGGAGAAGCTTATACAAGAGCCGGTAATTTTCAGTTGGATAATGAAGGTTATGTTGTAACCCCTAACGGATATAGATTATCTCCCAATATCCAGATATCCTCTCCTGAAACCTTAATCAGCATAGACATCAGCCCAAATGGAAAAGTTTATGCAGTTAGAAATGAAGGTGGACAGGAAACAGTTGAAGAGCTTACAGATATCAAGCTATACAAATTTATAAATCCAGCCGGTTTAAAAGCAATAGGAGAAAATTTGTTCGTTCAGACAGAAGCCTCAGGTGAGGCAATAGAAGGTGACCCTAACACAGACGGATTTGGAAAGCTTGCACAGGGATTTCTTGAGGCTTCCAATGTAAATATTGTTGAGGAAATGGTTAATCTGATTGTTGCACAGAGGGCTTACGAGATTAACTCAAAAGGTATAATTACAGCAGATGAGATGCTCAGGACAGTTGCAACACTTAAAAGTTAAAATATTTCTGTTTTTCCTGCTGATTTTTCCCTTTAGTTACGGGGAAACCGTTATAACACTGAAAAAATACCTTAATACCAATAAAAACCAGGTTGAGCTGTCTGATATAGCAACGATAAAAGCAGATACACCAACTTTAAAATCATTTTTGTCACAGATTGTTGTAGTAAATAATCTAACCGGTTCAGTAAAAATATACCCGGAAACCATAAAACAGATACTCCGCCAAAACTACATAGATACTTCAAAAATCCGTATAATCGGAAACTTCACAGTTATCAGCAAAAATACCCCTTATATTAATACTCAAAAAATAAAACAAGATATTCTCAACTATATAAGAAATAGATATCCAGACTATCAAATTCAGCAAATAAGAATTCCTCCCTTTGAAAAAAAATTTCCATATCAGGTTCAAATAAAGATAGTGGAAAGAAATAAAACATCTTCTTATATGTATTTAAGCTATCAGATTCTCAGGAACGGGCAGTTAATAAAGAGTATAAATGTATCTGTCAAATATATACCATTTGCAAAAGTAGTCGTAGCTGCCAGAGATATTATGAAAGGACAGCTTATATCAAAAGAAGATATCAGAACTGAGAAAATTAAATTTAGAAGGGGTTATATCACTGACCCAAATATTGTGATAGGTGCTATTGCAAAAGTTTTTATCCAGAAAGACAAACCTATAAGGGAAAATATGATTGAACCTGATTATCCGGTAAAGAAAAGAAGTTATGTTAAAGTAGTATATGACCGAAATGGTATAAGGATAGAAATAACCGGTTATGCCCTTGAAAATGGCCAGAAAGGACAGGTTATTAAAGTTAAAAATCCATCAACAGGAAAGATACTACCATGCAAGGTAATAGGAGAAAATACAGTCTTATTTATAGGTGGTTCCCAGTAACTACAATACTTCTGCTATTTTCTTGTAGTGAAAAACAACAGGCATTAAAACCTTTTGAACCTAAACCACCGGAAGTTGTGTATCAGCAGCCACAAAGGCCTCCCGGTTCCTTATTTACAGGTATAGGAACTACAAATCTATTTTCCGATGATAAAGCATATCAGGTCGGTGATGTAATCACAATAAAAGTTGTTGAAAATGTTCAGGGATATGGTAGCGCAAACACCCAATCCAGCAGAGATACAAACGTAGACCTTGATTTTCCTTCGCCAACAATTTTAGGTAAACCTTTTCTTAACAAGAACAGTTTGGCTGGAGCTAAAGCAGGTTCAAAAAACAGCTTTAAAGGGAAAGGAAAAACAGATAGAAGAGTAAGACTTATCGCTAATATAACAGCAAGAGTAGTTAAGGTTTATCCTAACGGGAATTTATTTATAGTTGGTAAGAAAATTATCAAAATAAACAATGATGAGCAAATTCTAAGAATTTCAGGTATTGTTGACCCAAGTAGCATAGAACAGGATAACTCAATACTATCCTCTAAAATTTCAGATATGTATGTTGAATATAATGGAAAAGGATTCATAGCTGATAATCAGCGTCCTGGATGGCTTGCCCAGTTCCTCTCAAAAATCTGGCCGTTCTAAAGGGGTTGAAGGATGAGATTTGCAAAAATATTAATCACATTTTTTATCATAAATATCGCATTTGCAGGTAATACAGTAAAGATTAAAGATGAAGTTAATGTAATGGGTGTCAGGCCAAACTACCTTATCGGATATGGTATTGTCGTTGGACTGAAAGGCACCGGAGACGGAACAACAACAAGATACACCCTTATTAGTATTGCCAATATGCTACGGAAAATGGGTATTTATATAGACCCAGCCCAAGTAAAAACAAAAAATGCTGCAGCGGTTATGGTAACTGCAAGTCTCCCTCCATTTGCAAAATCAGGTATGACCTTTGATGTAACAGTTGCATCAATGGGAGATGCAAAAGATATAGGAAATGGAGTTTTAATAAGAACTCCACTTTTTGGGCCAGATGGAAAGGTTTATGCCTTTGCACAGGGTCCCGTATCAACAGGCGGCGGATTTTCAGAATCTAATAAAGGGGGAAAAGTCACAAAAAACTTTCCCACAACAGGTGTTGTTGTTAATGGTGGAATTGTAGAAAGGGATTTACCTTTTAATTACAGAGACATGAAAAATATAGTCCTTACACTTAAAAAACCTGATTTTGATACAGCTTTGCAGATAGAAAACACAATAAATCAGCATTTCCATCAAAAAATAGCAACTGCAATAGATGCAACAACCGTTAAAGTAAAACTTATACCGGGAACTGACCCAGTGAAACTAACAGGTCAAATACTAAATCTATCAATAAAAACAGACAACGAACCTACAATTGTTATATACGAAAGAACAGGCACAGTTATTATGAGTGGTGATATAAAAATCGATGCCCCTGTGTATGTATCCCACGGAAATATCTATGTATCTGTGGAGAAAAAACCTGTTATATCACAGCCTCCTCCATTATCTGGTGGAGAAACAGTCCAGACTCAACAAACCCAAACAACTGTGGTAGAAGAAAAAGGCAGAATTTTCTCAATAAATTCCCCAAGATTAAAAGATCTTGTTGAAGCACTTAACGATATGGGAGTTTCCCCGAGAGACCTTATAGCAATAATTCAGGCACTTAAAAACACCGGAAAATTACACGCTAAAATAGTAATAATGTAAAAGGGGAATAAATTATGATAGACCCTGATATGAAAATAAGACCTTACTGGGATGTTAAAGATATTTCCCAATTAAAAGAACCTGAAGAGATTGCAAAGGAGTTTGAGGCAATTTTTGTGAGGATGATTATGAAGGAATTTAGAAAAACATTAAATAACGGTTTATTTTCCAGTTCTTTCCAGTCAAAAATGTATCTGGATATGTTTGATATGCAGATAGCGGAAGCTGTAGCATCTTCCGGACAACTTGGTTTAAAACAGTATATTTTAGATGCATTACAGACTTATCAGAAATATTCAACTGGAGAATAAATGGGAGAAACCCTAAATACATTTTTTAACAAGCTTACCCAATATTCAGACGCAGTTGTAGTTGTTCTTATAATAACAATTCTGGGGGCTATGGTTCTACCTGTGCCTCCATTTCTACTGGATATACTTTTAACAGCCAGTATTACATTTTCTATCGTTATTCTTATGACTACCCTTTATGTTCAACATCCACTTCAGCTTTCATCTTTTCCTTCATTACTGCTTATGGCGACATTATTTAGATTATCTTTGAATGTTGCAACAACAAGAAGAATATTACTTCATGGACATGAGGGACCAGATGCAGCAGGACATGTAATACAGGCCTTCGGGGAATTTGTTGTAGGTGGAAGTTATATTGTCGGTGCAATAGTTTTCATAATACTTGTAACAATTAACTACATTGTGATTACAAAAGGAACAGAGAGAATATCCGAAGTTGCTGCAAGATTTACACTGGACGCAATGCCCGGAAAACAGATGGCTATAGATGCAGACCTGAATGCAGGGATAATTGATGAAAAGGAAGCCCAGAGAAGACGTATGCAAATTCAAAAGGAAGCTGATTTTTACGGAGCAATGGATGGTGCCTCCAAGTTTATAAGAGGAGATGCTATTGCAGGAATAATTATTGCCATAGTCAATATCTTAGGTGGGCTTGCTATTGGTATTTTCCAACACCATATGGATTTACAAACAGCACTGAAAAACTTTACTTTGCTTACTATAGGTGATGGTCTTGTTTCACAGATTCCTTCACTGGTTACCTCAACAGCAGCCGGTCTAATGGTAACAAGAGCAGTATCAGAAGAAAATCTTGGTAAAGAGGTTTTTGTTCAGTTAACCAGTTTTCCAAAAGCTTTATATATGGCATCAGGTTCAATATTTGCAATGGGTATAGTCCCGGGAATGCCATTTATCCCTTTTTCATTGCTGGCTTTACTTATTGGTTTAACTGCTTTCATGATGTCACAACTTCTTAAGAAAAAAGAAGTTGAAATGGCTGAAGAAAAAGCAAAAGAACTGCTTAAAGGCACGGAAATTGAAGAAGAAACTGTTGAAGAGATGCTACCTCAACCTGAGCTTATCACATTTGAGATAGGATATGCCCTTATACCTTATGTTGATGAATCACAGAACGGAGAAATAGTCAGAAGGATAAAATCCCTTAGAAAACAGCTATCAAAAGAAATCGGAATAATAATTCCATTAATCCATATAAAAGATAATCTTGAACTTAAACCTGGTGAATACAGAATTCTCATAAAAGATATAGAAGTAGGAAGGGGAGAAATATATCCTGATAAACTACTTGCCATAGATACAGGAACAACAAAAGGTAAAATAGAAGGAATTCCAACAAAAGAACCGGCATTTGGTCTTGATGCCTACTGGATAGATGAGAAACTGAAAGATAAGGCCAAAATGTTAGGATATACTGTTGTTGATATCCCAACGGTAATAATTACCCATCTGTCTGAAATTATCAAAAAACACGCCTATGAAATACTTGGTAGAAGTGAAACTAAAGAGCTTATTGATGCACTGGCAGAAAAATATCCTGTGGTTAAGGATATTGTTCCTGAACAAGTGCCTCTGAATATTGTCCATAGAGTTTTACAAAATCTATTAAAAGAAAATGTACCTGTGAGAGACCTGCTTACAATTGTTGAGACATTATCAGACTACATTACAAAAACAGATGACCCTGAAGTTCTCACAGAATTTGTCAGGCAAGCATTAAACAGGGTAATAACATCCCAATATGAAAAAGATGGCGTTTTATATGCCGTTACGCTGGGACCAAAAACAGAAAACTATATAATGGAAAAAGTCCATGAAAACGGTGGTTCATTACCACCATTTGAGCCAACATTTGTTCAAAAATTTGTTCAGGATTTGACCAATCAGGCACAGCAGTTCGTATTAAAACAGGCAACTCCTGTATTACTTACCTCCCCTGCAACAAGAAGATTTGTTAGAAAAATAATAGAGCCATATTTACCTGACTTTGTGGTATTATCCTATGCAGAAATCAATCCGAAAACAAAAGTTAATGTCTTAGGGGTAGTTGAGCCATATGGAGGTTAAAGTTTACGAAGGTTACGACCTTGAGGAGCTTATTGAAAAGGCAAAAAAAGAACTGGGAGAAGATATAAAAATACTCCATTATGAAACTGTTGAAGAAAAAAGATTTTTCTTTCTAAAAGGAAAGAAAAAATACAAGCTATTTGTTGAACCTGTAGAAGATGATGAGCCTATAGAGCCTGTAATAAAATTTGAGGAACTTCTGGACAAAATTGAGGATATTATAGACAAAAAAATACAGACCACCCTTCCAAAATATGCACAAAACATGGCAACCCCCGGAAATCTACCTCCACATATTTCACCGAATAATGTTGAAGATAAGACATCTAAAGCTTTATCCGAGCTCACCGGAGATGCACTTGAATTGGCAAATCTTCTTATTGAAAAAGATGTCCAACCTGAAGTGGCCAAAAAAATCGTTATGGCTGCCTGTGGTCTTGATATTGATACGAATAAATGGGACTTAAACACCGTTACATATAAAGAAGCATTAATCAAGGGTATAAAGGAAAATATAAAATTCACAGGGGCAATAGATAAAATAGCAGAAAAACCGGGAATATTTGCATTTATAGGTCCAACAGGAGTAGGGAAAACCACAAACCTGTTTAAAATAGCATCCCAGCTTGTTATAAATAAGAATAAAAAAGTAGCAGTTATCAGCACAGACACATTCAAAGTTGGGGCATCCCAACAAGCAAGAACCTATGCAAATATACTTAACATTCCTTTTTATTCAATCTCCGAATCCAAAAAACTAAAAAATATAATTGAAGACCTGAAAGAAATGGATTTTATCCTGATAGATACTGTAGGAAGAAGTCATTATGATTATTGGCGTCTTGGTGAGATAAAAGAAATTCTAACAGGTATCCAGCAAGAAATAAAAAATATCCTTACAATTAGCTGTAATTTTAAAAATGAAGATGCATTTGAGGTTGTATATAAATACCAGACCTTCTTCCCGATACACTCCCTATTTTTTACAAAGATAGACGAAACCAAAAGACCGGGACTACTACTTAATTTACCTGTAGAAACAAGAATTCCTGTTTCATACCTGAGCACAGGCCAGAGGGTTCCTGAAGACCTGAAAGTTCTTACACCTGAGGTAATTGCTTCTTACATTCTTGGAGAATAATTGGAGGCTGCCATGGAAGAGCAGGCAAAAGGCCTTTTAAAACTTGTTAACGAGAAACAGATAGAAAAAAATACAAAATTCCTTGCTGTTGCCAGTGGAAAAGGAGGTGTGGGAAAAACAAATTTTGCCGTTAATTTTGCCTATATTCTGGCCAATGACTATGACAAAAAAGTGTTATTAATTGATGCAGACATTGGGATGGCCAATGTCCATATACTTGTTAATGTAAACACAAAAAAGACCTTAAAGGATATCCTAAATGGTGCAAAGATTGAGGAAATCATATTTAACACAAGGGGTATTGATATCCTCCCGGGATTTTCAGGAATAGATGCAATCAACGAGGTTGAGGATTCAGCAGTTTTAAGGTTTATACAGAATCTAAACAGCATTTCAGAAAATTATGATTATATTCTAATAGACACAGCAGCAGGGATAGATAACAAGGTAATATCCTTTATCAGAGCCTCCTCCCAAACTTACGTAATAACAACTCCTGAACCAACGGCAATAATGGACGCCTATGCACTTATTAAATCAATGAAAAAACTATATGACTACTCAAATTTTAAAGTAATTATAAATATGGCAAAATCAGAAGAAGAAGGATTTGAAACATTTGAAAGGCTTAGAACATCTGTCAAAAAATTTTTAGACATGGAACTTACATTAGGGGGTATTTTACCATTTACAAAAAATATTCAAAAAACAGTTAGAAAAAAGCAAATCATCTCAGAAGTATATCCTTCTGATAAATTTGTTCTTCAGCTCAAAAGAATAGCTGCCGAAGAATTAAAAGAACCTCCGCCTGAGATAAAACAAAAATTCTGGGAAAAAGTAGTAAGTTTTCTGAGAAAGGGTTGATGGACAAAAAAGAAAGAGAAAAACTAATCTTAGATAACCTCTCCCTTGTTAAAAAAGTAGCAAGTAAAATTTATTATAGGCTTCCAAAGGGAGATATAGAGTTTGATGACCTTGTGAATGTTGGTGTTATCGGCTTAATGAAAGCCATAGAAAAATATGATAAAGATAAGGCCAAACTTTCAACTTATGCCTATATAAAAATCAGAGGAGAAATTCTGGATTATCTGAGAAGTCTGGATATCGTCCCAAGAACCGTAAGGGACAAAATAAAAAAAGAACCCCCTATAGAAGAGGGGCAGCCTGTCCCGTTATCAAACACAGCTGTAATGGTAAGTATTGAAAAAGCCCTTTCCTCTGATGAAAGCTTTAAGATTATTGATACCCTGACCTCAGAAAAAGCCTCTCCGGAAGAGGAAGTTATAAAACAAGACCAGAAGGAAAAACTACTAAAAGCCCTTGAACTATTATCAGAAAAAGAGAAAAAAGTCCTTCAGATGATATACTTTGAAGAAAAAGACCTTAAAACAATAGCTGAAGAGATAAATGTCTCTGTCTCCCGGGTATCACAGATAAAAGCAGAAGCAATAAAAAAACTTAAATCTATTTATATTTACTGATTACCAATTTTCCCTTAAACTTCTCAGCCTTGAAGCCCTATCTGAAGGTTTATTTGAAGGTGGTTTGTAATAATTGGGCATATCTTTAATATCTTTCTTGTAGTAGTTTTTCATTTTCTTCAATGAGCCTTTATAAAAGTTAGGAGCATTCTCCATTTTGCCTTTATAGTAATTAGGGGTTTTTCTTATGTCACCTTTATAATAAAGAACCCGATTACTCATAGCCCTTTCATACAGGAGATAAGCAAGACCTCCAATGGTAGCAGCCAAAACAGTAAGCAGAATAATTAATCCGATTCTATTCATAATATCCCCTTTATAAAAGTTAATAACTTTAATCAAATTTTGCCATTTTACGAAAATTAATTTAAATTTATAATCGTTGAAATCATGCAGATTTTAAAAGTAGCCGGTTCACAGAAGCTTAACCATAAGGTAAATAGCCATACTCCAAAGGGGGATTTATTTGCCCAAATATTTGAAAATATGATAAAAGCATCTTCTCATCTACCTAAAAAATTAGCCACAGTTAAAAATCATCATCCTTCTATTAATCTTATACCTGCAGATAAAGGAATAAACCATCTAACAAACCTAAAACTATTGAAAAAAATTCCAGTAAAGCAGCTTTCAAAATTCAAAATAGACAAAATATTTTTTGTTAAAAAATATAAACCCAGCACCACCGAAAAAATAAACAGGTTTATAGTTGAGCCTGATAATACAACTTTTCCTCAAATAAATAAAACCACTTTCCAAAAGAAAAAGATAGAAGTCAAAAACCCTAAAAATCAGCCTGTAAATATAAATCCGTTAATAAATGAAAGTAATTTTGTTTTACAAAGCACTCAAAGAACTTCTCAAGGAAATATAAAAGCCAAAGAATTAACCGCAAGGCAGATAGAAAAAGGAAATATTGCACCGAACATAAAAAACTTAGCCAAATTCCATGATAGAAAAAATTTAACTATCATCTACACCGATAATTTACAAAAAACCAAAAATCCAAAAGGAATACCTGTTGAAATTTCTGCTACAAGAGAAAATATTAAAAATATTTTTATTCCTAAAGACAAACACATGCCTGTTAATGAAGAAAAAGTTCCTGTAAGTAGTATGAAGCATGGGCAAAAAACAGTAGAAAAAATAGAACTGCAGAAATCATCGAAAACATCAAAAGAAAATATCCAAAACATAAATATTTCTAATCAAATAAAAACTACTGTAGAAAAAATTGTTTCCCATAAAGACAGGCAAATACAGTTTATTCCTGTTAAACCGGATAAAATTTCTGTTATCTCTTCTGGGAAGAAATTATCAAAAAGTATTGGTCAAAAAAGACTAAACAAAGCTGATAAAAATATCTTTGACTCTCCAAAATTAACTTCAAAAAACGACTGGATTTCAAAATCTACAACACAGGAACCAAAGATATCTTATAAATCTGAAAGAGTAGTGAATCATACAAAAACACTAGAAATAGCTTCTTATGACAAAGAAAAATCTACTCTAAAAGTTTCTAATTTAACAGAAAAAGTAAACATTCCCCAAAAATTACAACAAAATACATCCCAGCAAACTCAGTTTAAAATAGATAATTATTACATCCAAAGTAAAGTGAAAATTTTAGACAAAAATAATTATAAACCTTTAAACGACTTTAAAACTGAACAAAAATTGGTGATAAGTAATAAAAATAAACTTAGATATCTTGTAGGAAATAAAATCAAAAAAGTTAAGGTGGAACAGTCAGATAAAGCTATTAAAACTTCTGAACAACTTAACAAAACCGAAAAACATGAGGAACTCATAATTGAAAATAATCCTGTTCAACCATTAAATATAGAAAATCCAAAAGATAAGCCTGAAAATACAGTAAAAATTTTAGTATCCCAAAAAGAGACTGTTACTGTTTCACATAGCACACAAAATGATTTTAAACAGGATAGTTTTTCAGATTTAGATTCCGGAGTGCATCAACACAAAGCAGAATATACACAAGAAGAAGATATTCACGAACACTATTTTCAAAAACAGCTTTCGCTAAATTTAAGATTAGAAAATATTTCCCTTAGAGCTACATATCACAATGGAAATCTAAATCTATTTATGTCTGTAAATGGAAGCCAGTTGTTAAACAGCCTTAAAACCGAAATACCGGAAATAATGAAAGAAACAGGAATAAAAGAATACAACCTGAAAATAAAATCCAAAGAAAAAGAGATTAGAATTTTCTCAAAACAAAAAAATTACAACACCCAATCGGTAAGTAGAGAGATAAATGTCAGGGTTTAGAATAATTCTTTTTCTGCTTTCCTTATTTATATTTTCCTATGCACAGACCACCGAAAAAAAACCTGAGGAGATTAAATATACCCAAAAACAGATAGAAGATTTTAAGGCTAAATATCAGCTTGCCGTTGAAATGTTTAATCGTGGAGATTACTATTCAGCCCTTAATTTACTTTCAAAAATCATAAAATACCCTAAAAATCCCTATTATGCAGACGCACTTAAACTTTCGGCAAAGATTTATCTAATCATAGGAAGGAAAACAGGAATAAAAGAGTTTCTACAAAAAGCTCTGTATTACATCAATACATATTCTTATACTGCAAAAAATCCATATAACTGGGACTTTTACTACACAAAAGGCAATATCTATGAAAATCTCTTTATGTATGAAAGAGCTCTTGCTCTTTATAAACTTGCATTTGCGCAGGCAAGAACTCCAAAACAACAGTTTGAAACAGTAATAGCAATTCTCAGAACAGCAGCATGGCTTAAAAGACTTGATATCATCACCAGATACATTGTTCTTGTGAACTTAGAGGAACTATCGGAAAAAGAGAAAAAAGAGTTCGAATTTGTTAAAGGGCTTGTTGAATTTCAGAAAGGGAATTATCAGGAAGCCTTCAAATATCTAATTCCTGTATATAAGGAATACGAACAATATCTGATTGAAAATCCAGTTTATTACTACATTTTAGGGGAAAACGCCTATCGCCTCAAAAAATATACCTTTGCGAAACAAGTTTTTAGAAGAATAATAAGCATAGTAAAAGATGAAAGTATTATCAGGAAATCCCTTTTAAGACTTGGGGATATAGCCCATTATGAAGGGGATGATATACAGGCCTTTAATTATTACTACACTATAGTAAAAAAATATCCAAAATCCAAAGAAGCAATTATTGCAAAGCTAAAAATCCTTGCCCTTGCAGATTTTAATCCGGAAATAAAGAAAAAATTAGTTTTAATCAAAGACGAAGATATCAAAAATCCTTTTGAATTTGTTCTGAAAACCCTAATATCAAACAGAAACAACTATATTGGCTTTTTTGCACTTGGAAATTTTGGGGAAATGGTTCTTGGAAAAAATTCCGAGAAACTATTTAAAAAACTCACATGGGAACTTTCTCTTGTAAACACAAATCGCCTAAGATATGAACACAAAGAGTATATAAACCAGCTATGGAGGGACAAACTAAAAAAACTTCCACCTATTAAGATATGCGACTTATTTATTTCTAATAAAGATTTCTTTTTCAAAGTATTTGACAGAGATATTTTAAAACTTGTTTATAAAGACCTGAAAAAATGCGGTAAATATCTACTTGCCCTTGAAGTTGCAAAATTCATATATAACAAATACAAAGATGATGATGCATTACTGCTTCTTGCTGATACATATTACTCCCTTAAAAACTATAAAAAATCCCTTGAAATTTTACAAAAGCTCAAAAACAAAAACTGTGAATACTATCTGCTAAAAACAAAAAATCTTATATTCCTAAGTAAATTTGACCAGATAGATACAGTCCAGATAGAAAATAGCTGCGGTAATAATCCGGAAAAATATGTGGTTCTGGGATATTTGTATCTGAAAAATAATCAGATTGATAAATTGAATCAGATTATTGACAGGATTAAAGACGTTATTCCGGATATATATGAAGACTCATTACTTGCACGCATTTTTGTCAGGGAACTGACTTATACTTTGTTTGACAAGAATATGTATCAATCTACCCTAAAGATTTTACTTCCCCTTTCCGAAAGATTTAAGGAAGACTGCGACATTAATAGCTGGGTGGTAATTGCTTTGATAAGGTCAGATAATACCAAAGAACTCAACAAATACACAGATAGAATAAAAAACTGCAATACAGAATGGAGTATTGTTGCAAAAAATCTAATTGAAGATTTCCAGCTTATAAGGGGTTTTAAAAATGAGTGAGCTATTCTCTCATATAGATACCCTCGAAGAAAAAGCAGCATTTTTTCTACAAAGAACAAAAATCATCCAGAGTAATATAGCCAATGCAGATACTCCTTTTTACAAACCTAAAGACCTTAAATTTGAAAAAATAATCACAGAGCAAGTAAAACTAAAAAAAACAAACCCAAAACATATAGACCCTTTCCCTGAAGTAAAAATAAAGATAGAAGAGGTTACCACTCCCAATTACACCGGATATGATGAAAACAGAGTAAATGTTGAGCAGGAATTAGCAAAGCTTGCCGAAAGTTCAATTATGTATAAAACATTACTGGAAAGTATGAGAAAAGAGCTTGCCAAACTAAAATATGCAATATCAGGTAGATAAAGGAGTCAGCCATGATATTTAAAGGCCTTGAAGTATCAGTAACAGGGATGGCAGCCCAGAGAATAAGGATAGATATTGCCTCATCAAACCTTGCAAATGTAAACTCAACAAAAGCTGAAAATGGTCAACCTTACAGAAGAAAAGTTCCTGTTTTTCAGGCAATATTAGATAAAGAAAGCGGTGTTCCTGTTTATGAAGTTAGAGTTTCTAAGGTAATAGCAGACCCATCTCCATTTAAAATGAAATATGACCCTAAACATCCGGATGCAGATGCAAACGGTTATGTTCATCTGCCAAATGTTGACCCCCTTAGAGAAATGGTTGATATGATGTCTGCAATAAGGACTTATGAAGCAAATTTAACAGCATTCAATACACATAAAGATATGCTACTAAAAAGCATAGAACTACTAAAAGTTTAATGGGGGCTTAAGATGAGGATTGAAGGACTTCAGGATTTTGGACAACTGACACAGAAGATTGAGAAAAAGCCAGCAAAAGATTTTGGAGAAGTTTTGCAGGAATTTGTTGCAGATGTAAACAAAGATTTACAAAATGCCAAAAAAGCAGAGCAGTTGATTGTAGAAGGAAAAGTTGATAATTTAGAAAGTCTGATGTATCAGATATCTAAATCCGACATTTCGCTAAGACTAATTACAGAAATAAGAAACAAAGCTTTAGAAAGCTATCAGGAAATAATGAGAATGCAGGTATAAAATTTGGACATAAATCAGATAAAAGAAAAAGCTTTAAGTTTAGGAAAGAAATATGCAACCCCGAAACATATAGCAATTCTTGTGGCAGGTTTACTGCTTTTATCTTTAATTGGAACTATTGCATATAAATCCTTTTCAAATGTTGATTATGCCGTTTTATATACAAATCTCAGTCCTGATGATGCAGGAAAAATATTAGAAGTTCTACAAGAAGAAAATATTCCTTATAAGGTTGAGGGAAACGGTAGCATCATCCTCGTCCCAAAGGATAAAGTTTATGACATCAGGCTAAAACTGGCAGCAAAAGGTCTGCCTTCAAGTCAGAATGTTGGGTTTGAGATTTTTGAAGAGCCCAAAATGGGCATAACACGGTTTCAGGAAAATGTAAACTATCTGCGGGCACTGGAAGGTGAACTTGCACGAACAATAAAACAGCTTGACCCTGTTGAAAATGCAAGGGTAAATATCGCACTCCCAAAGGAAAGCATCTTTGTTAGAGAAGAAGAGGAACCAAAAGCATCGGTAGTAGTTAGACTCTGGCCAGGAAGAACTCTAACAAAGGAGCAGGTGAAAGCGATAGTTTTCCTTGTGTCCCATGCTGTCCCTAAACTCAAACCTGAAAATGTTACAGTTGTAGACAATACAGGAAGAGTCTTATCTGATATGCTGGATGAGGAGAGTCAGGAAGCAGCCACAGACAAAACAGTCCAGCTTAAGAAAAAATTAGAAAGACAGATAGAAAAGAATGTCCAATCTATGCTTGCAAAAGCTCTCGGTTCTGATAAAGTTGTAGTTCGGGCTTCCGTTGAACTTGAACTTGCAAAAGTAAAACAAAAGGACGAGATTGTTGATCCTGACAAAGTTGCAGTTGTAAGTGAAAGGAAAATTCAGGAAAAGGTTACAGAAAGGGAAAATCCTGCCGTATCCCCTCCAGGAACTTCAACCAATGTCCCTCCTGTAATAACAGGAACACAAACAACAATAATCCGTGATAAAAGCAAAAAAGACCAGACAAAGAATTATGAAGTAACAAAATCATATATAAGCACAGACAAAAATGTATTTAAAATAAAGAGATTAAGTGTCGGAGTTCTTATAGACGGAAGATACGAAAAACAGAAAGACAAAGAAGGAAAAGAAACTTATAAATTTATCCCAAGGTCAAAAGAAGAACTGAAAACCTATGAAGAACTGGTTAAAAGTGCAATAGGATTTGACCCAAAAAGAGGAGATCAGGTTACTGTTGTAAGTGTTCCTTTTGAAACAAAAGCAGAAAGCCTGAAAGCACAGGCAGGAGCTACACCAATTCATAATTACATACTTATGGCAGCAATTGCAATTCTGGTTTTATTAATCCTCGCTGTAGCAGGATTTATTGCTCTAAAGGTAATAAAAGGAAAGAAAAAAGAAGAAATCACATTACCTCCTGGAGTTACACCTGAAATGGCAGCAGGTGTTTATGCAGCACATGAAAAAACAGAAGAATTTCATATAGAAAAAGAGCCTGCATTCCAAAAACTACTTGAAATAGCAGAGGAATCTCCAGAACTTATAGCAGACCTTGTAAGTAAATGGCTTAGAGAAGAAGGTAAATAAAAATGCCTGACTTAAATATTCAGGATTTTGGAAAACCGCCTGAAGAAGAAATTAATTCTGAAAAATTAACCAAAGAAGAAATAGAAAATTTTTATAAATCCCAGATAGAAAAATTAAAAAAAGAATACGAAGAAAAAATAAAAAAATCCTATGAAGAAGGATTTAAACAGGGATATGAAGAAGCTCAAAAGGAAATAATTCCTAAGCTCCAAAATCAATTTCAATCTCAATTAGAAGAAAAACTCAGACAAAAAGAAGAAGAAATCAGCCTTAAATATAATGAGCTTAAACTTGAGTTAAATAAATTCTTGAACGAGATATATCAGAAATACAAGGAACATATTGATTTTATAGATGAACTAATTTTATCTGTAATTGAGGAAATTCTTTATTACATGTATGTTGACCAAAACAACGCCCGCTATGTATCTGAGGAAATTTTAAAACTATTGGAAGACTTAAAAAATCCTCCTGAGGTTATTGTGGAGATATCTCCTCAACTTAAAGAATACATATCTCCGCAACAAAAAAATATCAAAGTTATAGTTAGAAATGAGCTTGAAGGTGGAGATTTTGTGATTAAAGTTGAAAATGCCCAATTTGAAAATAGATTTAAAGAAAAACTGAAGATTTTAAAAAATGAAATTAAAAGAGAGATTAAAAAGAATTCCCCGTTATAAGGTCAAAGGTAAAATAACAGGTGTCACTGGCCCTATCATAGAAGCGTATCTTCCCCGGGTATCAATCGGAGACAGTTGTATTATTGAAAATGGTATAGAAGCAGAAGTTGTCGGATTTAAAGATGGAAAAACGCTGCTTATGGCCTATGATGACACCAAAGGAATTGCTGTTGGAAGTTGGATTGAAGCCCTTCAAGAACCTGTAAGGGTAGGGGTAGGGAAAGACCTCTTAGGATGTGTTGTTGATGCATTTGGAAAACCTCTTAACAAAGAAAATTTCACTCCGGAATATCTATATTACATAAAAAATGAGGTAGTTAATCCATTAAAAAGAGAAAGAATAAGAGAACCGTTAGATACAGGAGTTAGAACAATAAACTCCCTTCTAACAATTGGCAAAGGTCAGAGAATCGGTATATTTGCAGGTGCAGGTGTAGGCAAAAGCACACTTCTAGGGATGGTTGCTAGATATACAGAAGCCGAAGTAAGTGTAATAGCCCTGATAGGTGAAAGAGGTAGAGAAGTCCGAGAATTTATAGAAGATAATTTAGGGGAAGAAGGATTAAAAAAATCCGTTGTTGTTGTTGCTACTTCTGACCAGCCACCCCTTGCAAAAATAAGAGCTGTTTATACTGCAATAGCTATAGCAAATTATTTTTCAAATCAAGGAAAAAATGTTTTATTTTTGCTTGACTCATTAACAAGACTGGCTATGGCACAAAGAGAAATTGGCCTTGCAATAGGAGAACCACCTACAACCAAAGGATATACTCCATCAGTTTTTGCATTACTCCCAAAGTTTATTGAACAGGCAGGAAATTTTGAAGGAAGAGGAAGTATAACAGGTATTTATACAATCTTAGTGGAAGGTGATGATATCTCAATGGATCCTGTTGCTGATGCAGCTATGGGATTTTTAGACGGACATATAATATTATCAAGAAAGCTTGCCAATAAAAGAATATTCCCTGCCATCGATGTCCTAAAAAGCGTTAGCAGGTTAATGCCCCAGATAGTAAGTGACGATATATTAAAATACCAGAGCATATTCTTAAATATGGAAGCAACTTATGAAGAAGCAGAAGATATGATTAACTTGGGGTTATACAAAAAAGGAACAACCCCAAAGATAGACCTTGCGATTGAAGTTCATCCTGAAATAGAGAACTTCTTAAAGCAGGATATGAACCAAAAGGTTGACCTTGAGCAAAGTTTTGATCAACTTAAAGAATTAGTAGAGGAAATAAAACAAAGAGGTTTAAGATATGGAATTAAATGGGATTAGTGAGTATCTAAAAAAGCCTCAGATAGTAGATGCCGGATATGATAATGCAAAAATGAAAAATGAGGATTTTCTAAAAGTTCTTCTTGCTGACCTTGCCTGGCAAGATCCTCTAAATGCAAAGGACATTTCGGATTTTATCAGCAATACAGTCAAACTCAGACAGATGGAAGTTCTGAATGATTTTCAAAAAACTGTTGAACTATTGAAAAAGGCGAATGAGGCAAATTCCCTTTTATATGCATCAAATCTTATTGGCAAAAAAATATTTTACGAAGGAAATTACACTTATGTAGAAAATGGAAAATCCAGGGTAAAGTTCAAACTGGAAGATAATGCTGATTTTGTTAAGGTTACAGTTTTAGATAAAAACGGAAAAGTAGTTGAAAGCAAAAGTTTTTCAAATCTTGAAGGGGGAAAGGAATATCCATTTGAAATAGATAATCCAGACCTTAAAGACGGTTATTACACTGTTTATATTGAGGCTAAAAAAGGTAAACAAGCTGTAAAAGCTACTTTAATCAGCAAAGGTTATGTCGAAAGTGTATTAAAGTCAAAAGATGGTATAAAAGTTTTAGTCCACAATGATGAAGTAGACTTAAATTCTATTGTTCAAATAGGAGGTTAAGAACAATGATTCAATCATTTTACACAGGAAATGCAGGATTAGGCGCAAACAGAGAATGGCTTTCTGTTATATCTGACAATATTGCAAATGTAAACACAATAGGTTTTAAAGCAGAAAGAGCCAATTTTGAGGATCTAATTTCAAAAAGTATGACAACCTTTGCAAACGGCGCCCCAAAGAATTATGAAATTGGCGGAGGAAGTTTTGTAGGTTCTACCACAAAGGATTTCTCACAAGGTTCTCTGATGAACACAAACACACCAACAGACCTTGCATTAGATGGAGAAGGATTCTTTATGGTTCAGGACAGTCAGGGACTTACATACTACACAAGAGCCGGACAATTTAGAACAAATGCAGAAGGAGACTTGATAAACCTGAACGGTCAGAAACTTTTAGGATGGACACTGGATAAAAATGGAAATATTTCAGGTGCAATAAAAGCAATAAACGTTCCTAACTCTATGGATCCATCCCAAACAACCAAAATTGCCTTTAAAGAGCCTACTAACCTTGATTCAAGGGTAAAGGTAATATCGGCAGCCTTTACACCGGGAGATTCAACAACATTTAACTATGTAAACTCTTTTACAACTTATGATTCCCTTGGAAATCCACATATAACATCTTACTACTTCCAGAGAACAGGAACAAACACATGGAATGTTTATAAACTAATTGATGGAACCATTGCACCGGTTGAAGTTGATGGAAATTTATACAAATCTGTAAGATTAACTTTTAACTCAGATGGCACTTTAGATGTTAATAATATATATGCAGACACACAAATAAGTATGTCCTCTGATGAACCAGCAAGTGATACAGCGGGAACAGGCAATGATGGGTATTTCGAACTTAGTTATGTTGCAACGAAAGGAAGTATCCATATTAAATCATATACAACAGGAGGAAATACATATATAGTAAATTGGCATGATGATGGTGCAGGAAAAATTCTCGATGAAAATGGAAATGTAGTTGGAACAGTTGAGTATGAATATGGTTCTCCTCCTCAAACTCGTATACGTATACCTATCCTTGAAAATGGCTCAGGTGGAGATGAAATCAAAGTAGATTACCTTCACAGTGAAGCAGCCGGTTCTGTAGCTGTTGATCCAACTCAGGTAAAATTTGCAGGATATGACCCAAATAACGGTGCAACCAACCCATTACAAACTACAGAAAACTTTAAGGAAATTAGGCAGGTAGCATCTGATTTTATCTTCTATGCACAGCAGGATGGATATGCAAAAGGAGATTTATTATCTGTTGCTGTCAGCGAAGATGGTATTGTAAAAGGTGTTTACTCTAATGGACAGGTTAAAGATATAGCACGAATAGCAATTGCAACATTTAAAGACAAAGAAATCCTTGTTAGAAAAGGAAATAATCTTTATCTCCCAAATAGCCAGACATACACACCAATTATTGTCCCTGGTGGTGTTATATCAAAAGTCAGAAGTGGATTTTTAGAACTTTCTAACGTTGATATATCAAGGGAATTTATAAACCTTATAACAGCACAAAGGGCATATCAGGCTAACGCAAGGACAATAACAACATCTGACCAGGTTCTTCAAGAGACAATGAATATCAAGAGATAATATAATTTTAAAAACGCCTGATATGGAGATATAAATGGCAGAAGAAAATAAAGAACAGGAAGAACAGCAGCAAGGAGGAGGTAAGAAAAAACTTATCATCCTCCTTGTTGTTTTACTACTTCTTTTAGGTGGTGGAGGAGGAGCTGCTTATAAATTTTTAGTATTAGATAAACAAGAAGCCAAAAAAGAAGAGAATAAGGCAGAAAAAATACAGCAAGAAATAAAAAATATAGAAAATCTTGGAATTATGTTTGAGGTTGGCACTTTTGTTGTCAACCTTGCAGATAAAGATGCAGATAGATACTTAAAGGTAACAATAATTCTGGAACTTGAAAATGAACAGGTAAAACAGGAAGTTGAAAAAAGGCTTCCTCAGATAAAGGATAGCATAACAACTTTACTGTTTACAAAAACATCCCGGGAACTAAGGACAGCTGAAGGAGTAGAAAAACTAAAAGAGGAAATACTTCGCAGAGTAAATGCTATTCTTCCACTTGGCGGTGTTAAAAATGTTTACTTTACAGACTTTGTAATACAAACGGCTTAATCATGGAAGAAAAAGACGAAAAGAAAGAGCTTAATAATGCGGCTGTTGAGGAAGAATTAGATATATCCTTCCTTAAGGATGTAACTGTAAAAGTCACAGGTGAAGTAGGGAAAACCACCAAAAATTTTATAGATATTCTAAAGTTAAAAGAAGGAGATATTATAAAGTTAGACAAACATATTGAGGATTATATTGAGATTTATATAAGAGGCCAGTTATTTGCCATAGGTGAACTGGTCGTTGTAAATGATAAATATGCTATAAGGGTTGTTGACCTTGCTTGATTATTCAGATATTCTCAGGGTAATCGCCTCATTTATTATCGTTGTGGTTCTTATCTACTCTATTTATTATATGATAAATCGTTATGGTAAAGGTATCTTACCGGGACAAAAAGGTCTGATTTCCATTCTGGATATCAAATATTTAGGGAAAAACAAAGGTCTGGCCATAATAAAGGCAAATCAAAAATATTATTTCGTTTCCTTTGATGAAAAAAATGTGAGTATAATAGAAAAATGGGATAGCTTGCATGAGATAGAGGGAGAGACTAAAAATAAAAATGAAAAAGAAAGCCCTTCTGAAACTTGAATTTTTATTGCTTTTTCCTTTTCTTTCTTTTGGGGATGCTGTTTCCGATACACTTGCCCAATTAAATAATCTGGATATTACCTTAAAAATTCTTTTCCTTATTACAATACTCAGTCTTGTTCCATCTATTTTAATATCATTTACATCCTTTGTGAGAATAGTTATTGTTCTTTCTTTATTAAGACATGCCCTTGGTATTCCACAATCTCCTCCTAATCAGGTTATTATTGCTTTATCTTTGTTTTTAACATTTTTTATTATGAAACCTGTATTTGTGGACATAAACAACAATGCAATTCAGCCATATCTGAATAAAGAAATTGGAGATATGGAGGCTATTAAAAGAGCACAGATTCCAGTCAAAAAGTTTATGCTTCATAATACACGGAAAGAAGATCTAAAATTATTTCTTGATATTGCAAAGGAAAAGCCTGAAAAACCTGAAGATATAAGTATGATAACCTTAATACCTGCATTTATGATTAGTGAGATTAAAACAGCCTTTGAAATCGTATTTATAATATTCCTGCCTTTTTTAATTATTGATCTGCTTGTTGCAAGTATTTTGATGTCCATGGGAATGATGATGATACCCCCTATGCTTATATCCTTACCGTTTAAGCTGATATTATTTGTTCTGGCAGATGGTTTTGAACTGCTTACAAAGGCATTAATAGAAAGTTATAGGTGATAAAAATGGGATTAGACCAGACAATAAGCCTGATTCAGCAGATGTTATATACGGCTTTAATTGTAGGTGCACCGGTAATTCTAATAGCTTTTATTGTAGGTCTTGCAATCAGTATATTTCAGGCTGCAACCCAGATACATGAAATGACATTAACATTTATTCCTAAAATTGTTGCCACGATAATAGCACTAATTATATTCGGTTCCTGGATGTTCAGGAAACTGGTTGATTTTACACAGGAACTTTTAACAAATTTAATAAACTATATCTCGTGAAAAAAGATGCATCCTCTAATAACTCCTGAAATGTCAGTTGCTTTTGGACTTGTTTTATCCCGTGTTATCGGGGTTTTTATAGGTTTCCCACTACTTAATACTTCTCTTGTTCCGCTAAATGTTCGTATAATGCTTTCTATAGCTTTTGCCTTTTTCTTTATGTCTATCTTTGAACTTAAAATCCCTATAGAAAATTTTTCGCTTCTACATTATTTTATGCTTGTTTTAAGGGAACTACTAATCGGATTTTTACTGGGTCTTCTTGTAAATATTTTTATTTCCGCCTTTTCTTATGCAGCAGAGCTGATAAGCTATTTTATGGGATTTACAATTGTGAATGTATTTGACCCAACTTTTGGTCAAATTTCTGTTTTAGATAGATTTTTCATTCTTCTTTTTTATCTACTATTTTTTGTTACAGGGGCTTATCAGTTTGTGATTGGCGGCCTTGTAATGAGTTTTAAAGTGCTACCAATTGGGGTGCTATCTTTCAATCCCCAATCTTTTGTTTATCTTTTTAAAGAAGCACCTCTTATATTTTATTTGGGATTTAAGATAGCATTTCCTTTTGTATTAATTTTGTTTATGGTAAACGTAGCTCTTGCCTTAATTAACAGGCTCATTCCACAGATAAATGTTTTTATTGTCGGTCTACCCCTCCAGATTTTTGTTGGCCTTGCTTCCCTTGCCATTGCAACCTCACTTATAATCTACTTCTCAACTTCAGTTATAAATAATTTTTCCGAAAGTTATATAAAACTTATTGGAATTATGGGTAAATAATGGCAAAAGACCCAAGCAAAACGGAGAAGGCGACTCCCCGGCGTCGCCAAAAGGCAAGGGAAGAGGGGCAGGTTGCACGGAGTCAGGATATCCCAATAGCAGCCACGTTAATTGTAACTTTTCTAATTTTAATAGCGTATATTCCCTTTTCCTATCATCTGCTTACAGAATATTTTCACTATACATTTTCAGACCCGTTATCTCTTATTCCAGAAAGGAATGAGGGGTTTATCCTTTATACAATAAAAATAATATCCCTTTTGATATTGCCTATTTTTGCTGTTTTACTGGTAACAGGCGTGTTTTCTAATGTATTACAGTTTGGATTTTTATTCTCCACAAAGGCTTTAACTCCCAAATTAGACAGATTAAATGTTATAAAAGGGCTCGGAAGAATTTTTTCAATGAAAACAGCATTTGAACTGATAAGAAACCTGCTAAAATTAATTTTTGCCTCTGCAGTTGCATATTTTCTTATGGTCAAAATAATGAATAACTCGTTTAATATGTCATTTATACCATTTAATCATGAAGTGTATTTTATGCTGAAATATACACTGATGCTTGTTCTGGCCTTTGCTATATCCTCAATTCCTGTTGCAATAATTGATTTTATATATCGCAAATGGGAGTATGAAGAAAATCTGAAAATGAGTAAAGAAGAAGTAAAAGAAGAAAGAAAAATGTATGAAGGTAATCCTCAAATAAAAGCAGCCATCAGAAAAAAACAAAGAGAAATAGCAATGATGCGTATGATGGCAGAAGTGCCAAAAGCTGATGTGGTGATTACAAACCCAGACCACTATGCTGTGGCACTTGTGTATGAAAGGGGTAAAATGAATGCACCTAAGGTAATCGCAAAAGGAAAAAATCTAATTGCTGAAAAAATAAAAGAAATTGCTAAAAAACATGATATTCCTATTGTGGAAAACCCACCCCTTGCGAGGGCTTTATATTCCTCTGTAGAGGTGGGTCATTTCATACCTGAAAAATTTTATGTTGCTGTGGCAAAAATACTCGCAAAAGTATATAAACAGAAAGGTTTACTTTCCTAAACCAAAGACATTTGAAAGAGTATTAATGTAGTTAAAATAAGCTGCTATTGTTACGGCCTCAAAAACCTGACTTGTGGTATATCCAAGATTAAGAACTTTATCTAAATCTTCTTTGGTTATTTTATAGTTATCTTTACTTGCTGCTCTAAGGCAAAACCTCAAAAGTTCTTTTTCTTCTTCCGTTGTGTTTATATGGTCAATACCTTTCAATGTTTCTTCTATTTGCTCTTCTGACATTCCAAGCATTTTTGCTATATTTTTGTGGACATCAACACACATCGGGCAATTATTTGCCTGTGATACAAGTAAGGCAATTCTTTCTTTTGTTGAGTATGGAAGTTCTGTTTCGTTTAGAAGCAATGTTTTAACGCAGTTATCTGTCATAAAGTAGATATCTTTTCTAATAGCAAGGAGTTTAAAAATATCCCCAAGTTTTCCGGTTTTTTCCAGGATTTCTCTGGCGAGTTTTTGAATTTCAGGGTCCATTTCTTCCAGTTCAGGTAATTTAATATACGGCATATCAATCCTCCATTAATATAATTTTTATGATTAATTATACTGACTATAATAAGGTATATGATAAAAGGTTGCAAGATTATTACAGATATTATTTATTTTCTGTTGTGTTATCCGATTGATCCTGTTGATTCTGTTTTTTTAAGCTGGATAGTATTCTTACAATTTTGTCGGCTACCTTTGGGTCTATATAATCCATCAAAACACCGGCTTTACTTTCTTTCATATTAAAGATTATATATGCAGCTTCTTTCGGGTCTTTTATTTTTGATATTCTTTCTGCAGCAAGTTCAGGGTCTTCATCAACAGCTTTTTCAAATACTTTTGCCAGCTTTTTATATTTTTCAGTTTGTAATTTTTTCTGGAATTCTTCTAATTCCTTTTTCTCTTGCTGCAGTTTTTTTCTTTCTTCTTTTATCTGATTTAAAATTTGCTGGTTTTTCGCAATAAGTCTTTTTATCTCATCCCTAAGTTGCTGTAATCTTTTTATTTCTTTATCTATTTCTGTTTTTGGAGGATTGGAATTTTTTTGTGGAGAAACTTTTGCATTTTCCTGGGCAAAAGCTACGAAAAACATAAACAAAAAACTAATGCTTACGATTAAAAGCCTCATCTGCAAGCTGGGTCTCCTTTTTAAGCTGGTCTTTTTCTTCAAGTTTACGGAGTTTTTCCTGTTCTTTTTTAATCGCTTTTTTTTCGGCATTTTTTTCCTTGATTTCCATTCTAATTTTATCAGCTTTCTTTTCCAAGTCCTCAAGCTTTTGGTCTATAGAGGAAATTTTGTCCATGATTTTTATTAAGGAGTTTATCTTCATCTGTATCAGCATAGGTTCAGAATACTCTTCATTTTCTATCTGCGTGTAATTCTGTTTTAATTTTTCCTTTTCCTGAACAAGAAAAACAATTTGATTTTCAATATCAGAAAGTATTTTTCTTTTCTGGTTTATTTCATATTCAATTTTTTTAATAAAACCTTCAAAAATATCCATCATTCTATTAATAATAAAAAATCAAACGTTGTTTGACAAAGATTTTCATAAATTATAGACTAATTTAGTCAGTAATTATCGGAGGTTGCCATGGGAGACTATAAAAGACCTATAGTATCCGTTGTAGGTGCTGGAAACGTCGGAGAACACGTTGCAAATCTTGTCGCAATAAAGGAACTTGCAAATGTTCGTATGTTTGACCTTGCCAGGAAAGACGGAGACAAAGTCTATGAAGTTGTTAAAGGAAAAGCACTTGATATAAAGCAGATGGCGACTGCAATAGGTTGTGATGTTGAAGTAGAAGGTTTCACAGTTACCCCTGATGGAGATGGATATGAACCATTAAAAGGTTCTGATATAGTTGTTGTTACCGCAGGATTCCCCAGAAGGCCGGGAATGAGCAGGGATGACCTTCTTTCTAAGAATGTGGGAATTATCAGAACTATTTCTGAAAGAATTGCAAAATATGCACCTGATGCAATAGTCATTGTTGTATCAAATCCTGTTGATGTTCTTACTTATGCAGCTTATAAAATAACCGGCTTCCACAAAGACAAAGTTATGGGAATGGCCGGTGTCCTTGATACTGCAAGATTCAAGGCATTCCTATCAATGGAACTAAAGGTGTCTGTTAAAAATATAAATGCTTATGTTTTAGGTAGTCATGGAGATGATATGGTTCCTCTTCTTTCTGTATCAAATGTTGGCGGAGTTCCATTAACAAAACTTATACCAGAAGAAAGATTGAAAGAGATTGTTGAAAGAACTAAATTTGGTGGTGGAGAGATTGTTTCCCTGATGGGAACTTCTGCATATCATGCTCCTGGAGCTTCGGTTGTTGAGATGATAGAAGCTATACTTACCGATAAAAAAGAGATTCTCCCTTGTTCTGTATATCTTGAGGGAGAAGATGCTAAACATTACGATGCTGAGGATATCTGTATAGGAGTGCCTGTTAAATTAGGTGCCCATGGAATAGAAGAAGTTGTAAAACTTGATTTTACAGATGAAGAAAGAAAGCTATGGGCATCTTCTGTAAAATCTGTAAAATCAGGAATTGAAAGAATTAAAGAATTAGGTCTTATATAGGAGACAATCATGAGAGAGATAAATGTTTCTGTCATAAAAGATAAAGTGAAACAGATGATATTAGATGCAGAGTATAAGCTGCCTGAAGATTTTATAAAAGCTTTAGAAACTGCCAAAGCATTTGAGGAGTCGGAAACAGGAAAGGAAATACTTGATACTATACTGGAAAATGCAAAAGTAGCAGCAACGGAACAGGTGGCATACTGTCAGGATACAGGATATCCTGTTTTCTTTGTTGAAATCGGACAGGATGTTCATATTACCGGCGGAAATATAAGAGATGCTATAAATGAAGCAGTTAGAGAAGCTACAAAAGAAGGATATTTAAGGGCATCTCTTGCTTATGACCCTATTTTCGACAGAAAAAATACCGGAGATAATACTCCTGCTTTAATCTATTTTGATATTGTTCCTGGAGATAAGATAAAAATTAAATTTGCTGCCAAAGGAGGCGGTTCTGAAAACCAGAGTAAGCAGGCAATGTTAAAACCTGCAGATGGCATTGAAGGAATTAAAAAATTCGTTCTTAAATCAATAGCAAATGCAGGACCAAATGCATGTCCACCGTTTACAGTAGGAGTTGGAATAGGAGGAACTTTTGATTACTCAGCTGTTTTGGCTAAGAAGGCACTTTTCAGGCCTATCGGACATAGGCACCCTGACCCAAGAATAGCAATGCTTGAAGAAGAGTTGTTACAACTGGCAAACCAGCTTGGAGTTGGACCCCTCGGTTTCGGAGGAACAACAACAGCAGTTGATGTAAAAATAGAAATTGCCCCTGTTCATATAGCATCTTTACCTGTGGCAGTTAATATCCAGTGTCATGCTGCAAGACATACAGAATTAGAGATATAAAATGGCAACCACCGTAAAAAAAGAGCTTAAAAATAAGAAAAAACCAAGGAAGAAAGTTCCCAGAGCCCTTATATACGAAATGAGGAAGGGCTCACCTATTTATTATAGGGACTATGATAAAGTTCTAAAGGGGGAGCTTTCATTAGAGGCGGTCATGGGGAGTAGCGGATTACAAGCATGGTTAATTGACATCATAATTACTTTTTTAAAATCTGTTTTAGACAAAAGCAAGTATATTATCCTGACAAATGAAGTTGGCTATAAGTTTGCTCCACGTAGCTGGTATAACCTTGATATAGCCATCTGGGAAAAAGATAAAGTTAAACCATATCTTACACAGGACAAACTTATCCCTGTAGCCCCTGAAGTTGTGATAGAAATTGATACTAAGGCTGACCTTAGGAAATTTGAAAATCCCCAGGACTATTTTCATAGAAAAACTCAAGATTTGTTAGATAGCGGAGTAAAAAAAGTTATCTGGATATTTACCAAAGACAAAAAAATCTGGATAGCAGAAAACAAAAAACCATGGCTTATAGTAGATTTTGATTATGAAGTTCCTGTGATGGATAAAATTAAGTTTAATCTTAAAAAATTAATAGAAGAGGAAGGACAAAATGTCTGAAGTAAAAAGAATAACAACACCTCTAACAGATGAAATCATTGAAGACCTCAGGGCAGGAGATAGAGTTTTACTTTCAGGATATGTTTATACAGCAAGAGATGCTGCCCACAAAAGAATGTTAGAAGAATATGAAAAAACAGGGAAACTTCCTTTTGATGTAAAAGGTCAGGTTATTTATTATGTTGGTCCAACCCCTCCAAAGCCTGGACAGGTTATAGGCTCTGCAGGACCAACCACAGCTTATAGAATGGATAAATATACTCCCAAATTACACGAACTTGGGCTTGAAGGAACAATAGGGAAAGGATGGAGAGGGCCAGAGGTTAAGGAAGCACTAAAAAAATACAAAGCTGTGTATTTCGCCGCCTATGGAGGGACGGCGGCACTTTTATCAAAACATATCAAAAGTGTTGAGATAATAGCCTACGAAGATTTAGGCCCTGAAGCTATAAGAAAACTTTATTTTGAGGACTTTCCAGTAATTGTTGCAAATGATATTTACGGTGGTGACGTTTTTGAAGAAGGTCAGAAAAAATTTAGAAAATTAGAAATAGACCCATAAAGGAGGACAGGATGAAGGTACACGAACATCAGGCCAAAGAAATATTTAGAAAATACGGATTACCTGTTCCTGAAGGATATCCTGCTTTTACTGTTGAAGAAGCTGTAGAAGCAGCACAACAAATTGGAAGATTTCCAGTTGTTGTAAAGGCACAGATTCATGCAGGAGGTAGAGGAAAAGCCGGCGGTGTTAAACTGGCACACAATATTGAAGAAGTTCAGCAGTATGCAGCTGAGCTTTTAGGAAAAACACTTGTAACCTTCCAGACAGGTCCGGAAGGACTTCCGGTAAGCAGGGTTTATATAGAAGAAGGAACAAACATAGACAAAGAATACTATGTGGCTATTACACTTGACAGAAGCAAATCAAAACTTATCATAATGGCTTCTGCAGAAGGTGGAATGGAGATTGAAGAAGTTGCCGCTAAAAATCCAGAAGCTATTATTACTGAAGTAATTGACCCATTCTTAGGCTTAAGACCTTATCAAGCAAGGGAAATTGCATTAAAACTTGGATTTCCTAAAAATCTAATAAATAAAGTAGCATCTGTATTCGTTAAGCTTTACGAAGTTTATATGAATGAAGATGCATCAATGGTTGAGATTAACCCTCTGGTGCTAACAAAAGAAGGAAATATTGTTGTTCTTGATGCAAAAGTTGATTTTGATGACAATGCATTATTCAGACATCCTGATATTATGGAAATGGAAGACCCAACCCAGGAGTCCGAACTTGAGGTTAAAGCAAAACAATACAACCTGAACTATATCAAACTTGATGGAAATATAGCATGTATGGTTAACGGTGCAGGTCTTGCGATGGCTACAATGGATACAATTAAACTTGCCGGAGGTGAGCCTGCAAACTTCCTTGATGTTGGTGGTTCTGCAAATGCGGAACAGATTGCAAATGCATTCAAGATTATCCTCTCTGACCCAAATGTAAAAGCTATTTTCATTAATATCTTTGGTGGAATTTTAAGATGTGATAGACTTGCAGAAGGTATTATTGAAGCTTCAAAAGAAGTTAAACCTCATGTTCCTATTGTAGTTAGAATGGAAGGAACAAACGTTGAACTCGGTAAGAAAATGCTTGCAGAATCTGGACTTGACCTTATTCCTGCTGATACTATGTGGGAAGGAGCACAAAAAGCAGTAGAACTTGCAAAACAAGCAGGATAATCAGGAAGGTTATATGGGATTAGCTGATAAATACCTACCTTACTATACGGTAGAGGAAAGAAACAAATGGCAAGGAGATTGGGAACTCATTGAAGGAGTTCCTTATGCTTTGGCATCTCCTTCCATCGAACATCAAAGAGTAGTAAGAAACTTATTGGTTGAATTAGATAAAGAGATTAAAAACTGTGGAACAAAATGCGAAGTTATACCAGATATTGATTACTATGTATCCGAAGATACAGTAGTTAGACCTGATGTAATAGTAATTTGTGGAAATTTAAGGGAAAAAGTTACTATAACTCCTAAAATTATATTTGAAATAGTATCTCCATCATCTGTAAAGATGGATGAACATGTCAAATATGAACTTTATGAAAGGGAAGGAGTAGAATATTACTGCTTAATTTATCCGGTAGAAGATAGAAAGCATGTAAAAATTTTTCATCTGGAAAATAACAGATACAAAAAAATCTTTGAAACTATTGATGGAAATTTTGAATTTATTTTAAATGGTTGTAAGCTTAGGGTGGACTTTTCAAAGATACTGTAAATAACAATAAGGAGGATAAGGAGAATGAGCGTATTAGTAAATAAAGATACAAAAGTTATTGTTCAAGGAATAACAGGAAGAGAAGGTTCTTTCCATGCAACACAATGCAAAGCCTATGGAACACAGGTTGTAGGCGGGGTTACTCCAGGAAAAGGAGGACAGGAAGTAGAAGGAATTCCTGTTTTTGATAGTGTAAAAGAAGCTGTTGATAATACAGGGGCAGATTGTTCTCTCATTTTTGTTCCACCTCCATTTGCAGCAGATGCAATTCTTGAGGCTGTAGATGCAGGAATTAAAACAGTTATCTGTATAACAGAAGGAATTCCTGTTAATGATATGATACCTGTTAAAAATTATATAAAAACATACTATCCTGATACTGTTTTAATCGGGCCAAACTGCCCAGGTGTAATAACACCAGAAGAAGCAAAAATCGGTATTATGCCAGGACATATTTTCAAAAGAGGAAATGTTGGAATTGTTTCAAGATCAGGAACTCTTACCTATGAAGCTGCATTCCAGCTTTCAAACAAAGGAATTGGACAATCAACAGTTATTGGAATAGGTGGTGACCCAGTTCCAGGAACTGTTTTTTCTGATGTTTTAAAATGGTTCCAGGATGACCCTGAAACAGAAGCAATTGTTATGATTGGAGAAATTGGTGGAACAGCAGAAGAAGAAGCCGCTGAATTTATAAAAGAATATGTAACAAAACCTGTAGTTGCTTATATCGCAGGTGTAACAGCTCCTCCAGGAAAAAGAATGGGACACGCAGGTGCTATTATTGCAGGAGGAAAAGGAACTGCCGAAGAAAAATACAAAGCACTTGAAGCCGCAGGTGCAAAAACAGTTAAGAATATATCATTTATCGGAGATGCAGTAGCAGAAGTTTTAAACAAATAAAAAAAGGGGGTTTAAAGCCCCCTTTTTATTTATTTCAAGTTTTTGATTTCTTTAGAATTATTTAAGGTTAACAAATTTCACTTAAATAAAAATTTTTTACTTCTTTTCTTTTAATAAAATCTTAAATATATTATCCAAAATAAAATCTGTTTCCTCTAAAATAGAAGTTTTCATTCCATTAACAAACCATTTTAAAGAGCTTGAAAGTATCACTCCCATGATTAATCTAACAGCGAATTCAGGGTCTATATTTTTTATTTCACCATTTTTTATTCCAAATTCAATAATTTCTTTTACTTTATTCCAGTAAGATGTAACGATTTCTTCAAGTTTTTTTCTTTTATCTTCATCCACATACAAAACATCAGAAAAAACAATTTTAGGTAAAGATTTAGTTTCATTAATAAGCTTCATATGTTCAGTAATTATAATTTTTAATTTTTGGCGTGCAGATTCACCATATTCAGCCTTTTCAGTAATTTTTTCCAGTTCCTGCCTGAGATTTTCAAGGAAATAAATAATCATCTCATCCTTGTTTTTAAAATATTTGTAAATGGCAGGTTGCGAAACACCTAATCTTTTTGCCACCTCAATGGTGGAAACTTCGGACAAGCCTTTTTCTGCTATAATTTGGCTGATGGTATAAAAGACCTCTTTCTTCCTTTCCTCAACACTTTTCCTTTTTCTACCCACGGCCACACCTTCCTAAAGTTTATTTGCTTAATAACATTTCATATTATTATTAAAACACGGAATTAATATAAAGTTAAATTTTTTTGTAATCCTTGACATAAAGCAATTTTTGATTTATTATTAATTAATAATTAGTTATTTTAATATAACCAATGGGGTAAATATGAGATACAAAGCTTTGCTGCTAACATTAATAACCTGTTATTTTTCCTATGGAACAACTTTAACTGAAGTCATACAGACAGCTAAGGAGAATAGTCCTATCCTGAAGCAAAAAAGAGTAGAAATCCAGATTAAACATTCAGAAAAAAGTATGGTCAATGCCAAAAGATTTGGTGAAATCAACCTGTTTGGAACATTTCGCAGATATGAAGATAAAAGAATTCTTTATCCAATCTCTCCACCTATTAATCCGAGAACTATTATAGGAGCACGAAATCAGTTCGTAGCAGGTATATCTTATAATATTCCATTGTTTACAGGTTTTGAACTTGAAAGGAAAGTTGATATTCTGGATTTATCAGAAAAAGTCAAAAAGATAGATTACAAACTAACAGAGCAGCAACTAATTTTCAATATTAAATCCATATATTACAAAATACTTTCCCTCCAAAAACAGAAAAAAGCCCTTGAAGCATACAAAAAATCAATGGAAAAACTGTATGAAAATATAAATGAAGCATACAAAGTTGGAAGGAAACCTGAAACTGACCTTTTAAAAGTCCAGTATGGTCTTGAAGAAATAAAGGCAAATTTAGAAAAAGTTGAAAACAGCATAAACTCTCTAAAATCTGTATTAATTGCCCTTATAGGAAAAGATATTGATTTATCAGAACTTGAGGACGTCCAATCCCAATCACAAATTCCACAGCTTAAAGATGTAAAGCAGCTTAAAAAAGTTCAAAAAATAAACCTTGCTTATGATATATCAGATAAAAAGTTAGACATTGCAAAAAGCCTTTATTTACCAAGAATTTACTTTAACTCACAACTCCAGAGAAATATGGGAAATGACGAATATAAAGACCTATGGTTTATAGGTTTTACAGTAAAATATAACCTTTTTGATTTTGGATACAGGAAAAATCAGTATATAAAAGCAAAATTAGAGAAAGAAAAAGTCCTTTATCAGAAAAAAGCTGTAATCCTAAAACTCAAATCAGAAATTCAAAAAGCCCTTGATGATATAAAATCTGCAACAGCAAAATTAAATGCTTCTAAAAAACAGCTTGAATATGCAAAACAGGTTGAAGAATCAGAAAAGGCAAAGTATGAAGAGGGAGTATCAGACCTTTACGACTACTTATATGCCAAGGCACAAAAATTCATGGCTGAAAGTTACTATTATCAGGCCTTTTATAACAGAGAAACAGCAATAGCATATCTAAAATATCTGTTAGAGGAGATAGGAGATGAAAGGTAAGCTGAAGTTTATAATTATAATTCTGATAGTTATTATTCTTGTTATATCAGGAATTAGACTAATCAAAAAAAGAAAAGAACATCTTGCTCATCTACAAAAACCTGAAATTCCTGTATATGTTGTAAAAGGAACTTCCGTAAAACAAGGTAGTATCTTAGTATCAAATGATGTATTAGGCACAATAAGACCTGTGAATACAGTAAAAGTTGCCTCAAAAATTCCAGGATATATAAAGAAAATCAATGTAAAAATTGGAGATAAAGTAAAAAAAGGACAACTTCTTGTAAACATAGACCCAACCCAGATAAACAGCCAGATAGAAAACACAAAACTGAATATCTCAAACCTGCAGGTTCAACTGCAAGCATTAAAAATCAAACAGCAAGCTGCACAAACTAATTTAACAACAAGAAAAAATATCTATGAAAGGGACAAAAAACTTTATGAGAAAAAAGCAATATCAAAAGAAAAACTGGAAAAAAGCCTAACAGCCTATAAGCTTGCTCAAGCTCAGTATAAAGAAGTCCAATCTGCTATTGAACAGGTTAGTAACAAAATAAAAGAGCTAAAAAACAATCTTTCATCATTATATGACCAGCTTGCATATCTGAAAATAACATCTCCGGTTAATGGTGTTGTTCAAAATATTATTCTTAGAGAAGGAAATCTTGCCCTTCCTGGAAAACCCATTATTTCAATAGAGAGCACAGATAAATATGAAATAGTTGCAGAAATTCCCCACGACCTTAAAATAACACCTGACACATTTGCTATAGTCTATATAAACGGTAAACCACATCAGTTTAAAATAACAAATATTTATCCTGTGGCAGGTAAACATCACTTAAAAATGATAAGAATAGTTCTATCCCAAAAACCTGAAAACCTTGTATCAAACAGCTACATAAACATATCCCTTGCCAGAAAAATTTCCGGATTAGTAGTTCCTGAAAATGCGGTTCTCCATCTATCAAACGGAGCATTCGTTTTAACCAATCAAAACGGTGTTTTCAAAAAAATTCCAGTTAAAGTTTTAGGAGAAAACGAAAAATTTGCAGTTGTCACAGGAAATATATCAGAAGGCACTATAGTTGCCGTTGCTGAAGAAAATAAACTCAGACTTTTATCCCTTGGGAAAAAAGGAAAAATCCTGACAGCAGAGGCAAAAAATGAGTAAGAATATAGTTGAATTTGTCCTGAAAAGACCGCATTTTATACTTTCCCTGATACTTTCTCTGTCAATCCTCGGGGTAATCGGATTTTTTGAGATAAAACAAAAACTTTTCCCAGATGTTAACAGACCTGTCATAGCAGTGGTTGTTTTCCAGCCGGGAGCATCTGCAACAGATATGGCAGAAAACGTAGCCATCCCAATAGAAAAAAGATTATTCACGATAGACAAAGTCAGAACAGTATCATCCACGATAAATGATGAGATAGCCGTTATATCAGCCGAATTTGAGTATGAAAAGGATATAGAACAGGCAACAACAGACGTCCAAAATGAGATAAATAAAGTGAAATCATTGCTTCCCAAAGGTATAAGAGAACCCCAAATTTACAAAATCACTGATGCAACCCCGCCTGTATTAGTTCTATCTGTTTCACCCAAAAGCCCTGATATATCCCTATCAGATGTCCGTCAACTTGCAGAAAATCAGATTAAAAATAGACTTTTAAGACTAAAAGAGGTTGCAAATGTAGATGTATTCGGTGGTTACAAGAAAGAGGTTTTAATCCAGATAGACAAAAATAAACTTAATAAATACGGACTTTCATACACAGATATAATCAGAAAAATCCAGCAAACAAATGCAGATATACCAATAGGTATTGTTTTAAATAAAAATGATGAATTTCTTATAAAATCATTAAACAAGAAAAATGATTTAGATAAACTGAAAAATCTGCAGATTACCCCATCAATTAAACTGTCTGATATAGCAACAGTTAAATATGGCACATTCCAAAACCGTGTCCTTTACTACGGAAACGGCAAACCTGCAATAGCACTGGCAGTCCAAAGACAACCAACAGGAGATGCACTTAAAGCAATAGATGCAGTAAAAGCGCTAATCCCAGAGCTTAAAAAAGAATTTCCACAGCTTGACTTTCAAATATCAGATACACAGGAAAAAATTATAAGACTCAGTAATATTAATATGTTTGAAGCCCTCAGAGACGCTATTATTATCACCGCTATTGTAATTTTCTTCTTCCTTGCAAACATCAGACAGATGATAATAGCAGGTATCTCTATTCCATTTGTTTATGCAATTACCATAGGAATAATGTGGCTTCTCGGAATGGAGTTTAATATTGTTACCCTTACAGCTATAATTCTTGCCCTTGGTATGCTTGTTGATGACGCAATTGTTATTCTTGAGAATATAGAAAGACATTTATATGAACTAAAGGAGCCAACCAGACAGGCAGTTATAAACGGGACAAAAGAAGTTGTTTTTGCAGTTCTGGCAGGAACAATAGCTACATCTGTTGTATTACTCCCACTTCTATTTGTCGGTGATTATCCACAAAGAATATTCCGCCCCCTTGCTGGAACACTTTTAATAGCAGTAATAGTTTCTTATTTTGTATCAATTACCCTTATTCCTTTACTTGCACCATTTTTACTGAAAAAAACAAATGAGAAAAATAGATTTGAAGCCATTGTTTACAAAGTATCAGAGTTTATACTAAATCCTCTTAGGAATTTTTACACAGGCGCTGTCAAAAATGTATTCAGGAAAAAGTTTTTTGCTATCCCTTATTTTGTTTTCATAATAATGATGTTTGTTGTTAGTATGAGGGTCATTATTCCGATAGTCGGTAGAGAAATTATGCCCCCTATGGATACAGGTATTGTAAAAGCAACAGTAATAACAGATAGTAACCTTTCAACAAAGCAAGTTGAAGAAGTAATAAAACAGATTAATCAAATATTTAAAAATGATAAAAAGGTAGAGATTTATTCAATAGCTGCAGGTTCAGAACCTGGAGTTCTTACCATAGGCAAAGGAAACACACCACAAACAATATCAATCACCGCCCATTATATAGACAGATTTCACAGAAAAGAGACAATATGGGATATAGAAAGACAGTTAAGGGAAAAAATCTGGCAGATACCAAATATCAAATATGTTGCTGTTTATGATTATGGAGCAACTCCACTATCAACAATCAAAGGTAATCTTGATGCAAGGCTAAGCGGAGATGATTTTAAAGAATTGGATATTTTAGGAAATAAAGTCCTGCAAGCTGCATATAATACAGGCGGATTAACATCTGTATTTAGAAAATGGGATTATGACAAAGTTGTTTATAACCTGAAAATAGATTATAAAAAAGCCTTAACTTACCATCTAACACCGTTTATGATAGCATCCCAGCTTGGAACAAAAATAAGAGGAGGGATTGTTTCCCTATATAGCATTCCAAATGAAAAAAGCCTTTTCATAAGAGTTAGCTATAATCAGCCTCAAATAAATTCCATAAAAGATTTAGATAATTACTACATAGACACACCTGTAGGAAAAATACCCTTAAAAGCAATTGCACATGTAGAAAAAAGAATAGAACCTACTCTTATTACCAGACAGGATTTAATGTATACACTTGACGTTCTTGGATATAGAGAAAAAGCAGCGATAACACATATAGTCCAGAATTTCCATAAAGCACTTAAACAAGAACACTTCCATCTACCACCAGGATATTATCTGTCAAACGAAGGGGATATAAAGCAACTTAAAGATGCAATGTTTAGGATGATAAAAGCTATTGGACTTGGAATTGTATTCTTATTTTTTGCTCTTGCACCAGCGTTCAGGTCTTTTTCTTCTCCAATAGCCGTTATATTTGCAATTCCCCTTTCTGTGATTGGAGCAGCATGGGCAATACTGGCAATGGGATATCATCAGTCAATGCCTGGACTTATGGGTATTGTTTTACTTGCAGGAATAATAACCAAAAACTCTATTCTACTTATAGATTTTATCCAGATGGCACTTGAAGAGGGAAAAAGTATAGAAGAAGCAATCATTGGTAGTATAAAAGTAAGAACAAGACCTGTTTTAATGACTGCATTTGGAACATCAGCAGGTATGATACCAATTGCTTTAGGCTGGGCACTTGGACTTGAAAGGCTGGCACCGCTTGGAACAGTAGCAATAGGAGGTCTTATAGTTGGAACATTCCTGACACTGATATACGTTCCATTGCTTTACTACTTTATGTATTTACTTAGGCAGAAGCTTTTCAGGAAAAATAAAGAAACAACGAATTTAACTTGATTTAAAAAATCAAACAGTGTTATATTTTATTAGCCAAACAAAAATAAGGAGGACCGATTATGGCATTTGATTTAACTATTAAGTATGCCGGTGAAGGTGGTGAAGGTGTTATATCTGCCGGTGATTTCACAATGAGAGCTGCTTCAAATTTAGGTTATGAAGTTGTTACTTTCAAATCTTTCCCAGCTGAAATTAAAGGTGGTTATGCACTTTCTCAGGTAAGAATGTCTGATGAAAAGATCCTCTCCCAAGGGGATGGTTTCGATATACTTGTTGCATTTAACGGTGAAGCTTATGAAGTAAATAAACCACTTCTTCAAAAAGGAAAAGTTTTAATCTGGGACGGACCTGAAGGTGGTGATTTTGAACCTGATTTAGAAGAATTAGAAAAACTGGGCGTTTTCACATATGCAGTTCCAATGTCAAAACTTGCAAAAGAAGAAGTAGGAGCTTATATCACAAAGAACGTTGTTGCAATGGCTGCTGTTTTTGAGCTTTTCGGCTTCCCTATGGAAGTTCTCAAAGAAGAGATTGTTAAAAAATTCTCTAAAAAAGGTGAAGATGTAGTTAACCTTAACTTCAAAGCTATTGAAGTTGCACAAAATTATGTAAAAGAACACCTCAAAAAAATAGACCCATACAAAGTTCCGGGACCACTGCCAAAGAAAGATGTTATTATTCTTGAAGGTAATCAAGCTATAGCTCTCGGAGCAGCCGTTGCCGGAGTTAAAGTTTACGCTGCATATCCAATTACACCTGCTACAACAGTAGGAAACTATCTTGCTCCAATAATTCTAAAAACAGGTGGATATGTTTATCAGGCTGAAGATGAAATTTCTTCTGCTGCAATTGTTCTTGGTGCTTCATTCTCTGGAGTTAAAGCTATGACAGCAACATCTGGACCAGGTATATCCCTTATGCAAGAGCTTATAGGTCTTGGTTCTATGGCAGAAATACCATCTGTCTTTGTGGACGTTCAAAGAGGTGGCCCATCAACAGGTATGCCAACAAAACACGAACAGGCAGACCTCTTTGCTGCTGCTTTAGGTGGACACGGTGAAGGACCAAGGGTCGTTATAGCTCCAACAAACGTAGAAGAAAACTTTTATCTCACAATAGAAGCATTTAACCTTGCAGAAAGATACCAACTTCCTGTTTTATTCCTAACAGACGGTTCACTTTCACTTAGAGCTGAAGCTATACCAACTCCTAATGTGAAAGAAATCCAATCCAAGCTTATAGAAAGACCGGTAGTTAAGAAAGATGAAGTTACAGAAGAAGCGTTAGAAAAACTCAACAGATATGCTGTAACAGACACAGGAATTTCACCAATGTTCGTTCCGGAAGTATCACCTAAGCCATATACAGCTACAGGGCTTGAACACGGTGAAGATTCTTCTCCAAGAACAAACCCTGAAACAAGGGTTAAAATGATGGAAAAAAGATGGAGAAAAGTCCAGAATATAGAAGAAGAAAATCCACAGCTAATAGAATGGGATTTAGGAGACCTTCAGGAAGGAGAAAAAGCAGATATTGCAGTAATAGCATGGGGATTAACAGCGTCCATTACAAAAGAAGCTGTTTTAAGACTTAGAAAGAAAGGATATAAAATAGCAGCTTTATATCCAAAACTTTTATTCCCTGTTCCTAAAAATGCTATAGAAAAAGTAGTTTCAATGGCAGATAAAGTTCTTGTCCCAGAAACAAGCTATCTTGGTCAATTTGCAAGATTTATAAGAATGTTTACCGATGTTCCTGCATCTAAAATTGAACAATTAAATGTTTATAGAGGTGAACCATTTATTCCTAAAGAAATAGAGGAAAAAATCATAGAAATTGTTGGAAAAAAAGTTAATGCTTAATATGGGAGATTTTTCTCCCTTTATATAAATCAAATAAACCAAGGAGGTAATTATTATGTCTATACAATTTGTAAGATTAGAGGAAAATCTTCCACCTAAAGAATACAGAAGTAATATAGAGCCTACATGGTGTCCAGGATGTGGGGACTTTGGTGTGGTTTCTGCACTAACAAAAGCTTTTTCTGAGGAAAAATTTGACCCTACTGCTTTAGAACTTGTTTCAGGAATTGGATGTTCTTCAAGATTGCCGCTTTTTATGAATGCATTTGGTCTTCACACAGCGCACGGAAGAGCTATACCAGCAGCTGTAGGGGCGAGACTCGCAAAACCTGAAGTTCCAACTGTTGTTACAGCAGGTGATGGTGACCTGTTTTCAATCGGTATGGAGCACTTCCCCCATGCAGCAAGAAAAAATTTCAATATGACTGTTATCATGATGGATAACAGAATGTATGCTTTGACAAAAAACCAGGTTTCTCCAACCTCAAGAAAAGGATATAAAGGTTCTTTAACACCTTATGGAAATATTGATGAACCAATGAATGTTCTTTCTTTTGCTATAGCTTCCGGAGCAACTTTTGTTGCTCAGTCATACTCTGGAAATCCAAAACACTTAACAGAAATTATAGAAGCAGCTATTGAACATAAAGGTTTCTCTTTTGTAAATGTTTTATCTCCTTGCCCAACGTTTAACAAAATAGATACATTCAAATACTACAAAGGAAGACTCATTGATATAAACAAAGAACTTGGACATGACCCTACAGACACGGCAAGAGGACAGGAATTAGCTGCCCATGCCCTTGATGCGGACAATCCAGAGCTTGAAAATGCAGAGCCATTCAAAGGAAAAAGACCTATTGGTATTTTCTATAAAGTAGAAAAAGAAACATTTGAAGAAAAAGTAGAAGCTCTTAAGGAAAAATACAAACCAGAGAATCCCGAAACAATGTGGGATGAAATCATAAATCAATACAGGCCTTAACATCTGAAAGAGGGCGCTTTTGCGCCCTTTTATTCAATTTTTCATTTGTATACTCTATAGATAATTCTCGATAAAGCTCATCAGTAATTTCAAACTGGAAATTTATTGCTGGACCAGTAAGACATTTACTTTACAAACTAACGACACAAAGCGAAATAAGTAAAGCCTTTAAAGTAAGAAATATCTTACAATAAAGCAGAGAGCCTCACATTCAAATATAGAGAGGAAGTCATTGTAAACTCAAAATACACATTGAAAGTTTATCTAAATTATTGTAAATATTAAAAAACTGAAAAAGGGCTTGACAAGAGAAAATAGAGGGTATATATTGGGTAGTCCTGTTTGGCTACATGGCAGTATGAAAAGAAGAAGTGGAAAAAGGGTTGACAAAGGGCGAGATAGATAATATACTGTATATC